>DATEPX010000122.1:0-21178 GCA_035272945.1 Terriglobales bacterium | reverse complement strand
AAGGGCGGAACGCAGATCGGAATTACGCTCAGCCGGTAATACAGATCTTCCCGGAAGCAGTTTTCCGAAACCAGCTTGTCGAGGTCGCGGTTAGTCGCGGCAATCACGCGAACGTCGATAGCGATCTCGTCGGTACCGCCCACGGGACGCACGGTACGCTCCTGCAGAACGCGCAACAGTTTGACCTGCATGGCCAGGCTCATCTCGCTGATTTCATCCAGAAAGATGGTGCCCCCGTCGGCCACTTCGAACAAACCACGCTTATTCTGAGTCGCACCGGTAAAAGCACCCTTCACGTAGCCGAATAACTCGCTTTCCAGCAAGGTTTCGGGAAATGCCCCGCAATTCACAGAAACAAACGGCTCAGCAGCGCGTGGCGAGCAGGCGTGGACGGCGCGGGCAACCAGTTCTTTTCCGGTTCCACTCTCGCCGTGGACCAGAACAGTGCTGCCCGTGGAAGAGACCGTGCGAATTGTTTGCTTCAGCCTCTCCATCGCGGGGCTGACACCCACGATGTTGTCCAGCGAATTGCGCGTGGCCGCATCTCGCTTAAGTGCAAAGTTCTGGCGGCTGAGAGCAACGTTTTCAAGGGATCGGCGGATTGCCAGTTTGATCTCATCTACCAGGGCCGGCCCCTTGCGAATGTAGTCGGATGCCCCGCCCGCCTTCACCGCCTGCACGGCGGCCTCGTAGTCGTCGACGGCAGTGATCAGGATGACGGCGGAGTCAGGAGAAACCTGGTGGGCATGGCGCAGCACGCCGATGCCGTTGGTCTTGGGCATCTTGATGTCGGTGACGATCACGTCATAAAGTGCGCCATCAATCTTCTTCTTGGCCGCCTCGCCGGAATTCACGGTCTCCACCTTATGCCCCTCGCGGCGCAAGGCGATGTCCAGCATTTCGCAGATGGAGCGCTCGTCGTCGCAGACCAGAATATTGCTAGGCATGCGCACTCCCCCCTGCTGCGGCTGGGGAAGCGTTCAGCGCGGCGGGCGGAGCAGCTAACACATGTTCGTGGCTGCGGCGTAAGCGCAGCACAAACGTTGTGCCCTCCCCTTGCTTGGAGCGTGCCCAGACCTTGCCTTCATGTGCTTGTACGATCTGGTAGACGATGGCGAGGCCCAGGCCAGTGCCTCCTTCAAATTGCGACTGGAACGGCTCAAAGATCTTTTCGGTCTGCTGTGGTGTCATGCCCGGCCCGGTATCCGCAAAGTTGACTTGCCAGTCGTCGCCGGTTGCCTCTATCGACACGGTCAGCGTGCCTCCCTTAGGCATGGCGCGCACGGCGTTCTCACAAAAATTCCAGAACACCTGTTTGATCTTGTCGCCATCGGCCAGAACGTAGGCTTTATCGGTGGAGAACTTTCTGTGTATGCGAATTCCCCGCTCTTCCATCACCAGGCGGTTTTCCAGCAGAGTGAGCGTGTCCTCGAGCAATAGGAGGAGTTCGACCCTTTCGAATTTGTATTGCTTACCTCGCGAATAAGCCAGGAAATCGGTGATGATGTTGTTCAGCCGCTCCGACTCCCGGGTGACGATCTCTACCAGCGTGCGTTGCTCGTCGCTCAATCGGGAAACTCCCTCCAGCATCTGCACCGATCCGGCAATGGAAGTCAGAGGATTGCGAATTTCGTGGGCTATGGCGGCAGCCAGGCGCCCTACCGCTGCCAACCGGTCCTGCATACGGACTTCACGCTCCAGCCGCCGGATTTCGGTGAGGTCGTCGAAACTATAAACGTGCCCCAGCACTCCCCGATCCGCAACGCGCAGCGTCGAAACAATCACTCGAAAAGTTTTTCGGAAGCCATTGGCCGCTATTTTACGTACTTCACCATGCGTCCGTTCTGCACTCACGTAGGGGAGCGGGTCGATGAACAATTCACCGATAGGCTTGCCCAGTAACTCGCTCTCGCTGTGCTCCAGCAGCTTTTCTCCCGCCTCGTTAACCAGGGTGACGTGTCCGTCGAGTCCGGTGGTGAGGATCCCACCGCTGATCGATTGAATGATGTTTTCGTGCAGGGCCCTGAGGTCCTTCAAAGCGCCGCTGGTATCCTGCAATTGCACGCCGACCTGACGCAGTTTGCTGGCAAGCTGGCCCGCCAGGTAGGAAACCATCAGGTAAGCGAAAAGATTAATAAAAATGATTGCCTGGAGCGACTTCCACTCCGGGCGCCCGACAGTGTAGGAGGGAATCACGCCGAAGTAGTTCAGCTCAAGGATCGAGCCGTAGAGCAGGAAAGCAAGTGCCGCCGTCAGGTACGCCCAGACGCGGGGCACCAAGATGCAGGCCACGATGATGATCAGCGGATAGAGGAAGTTCAGAGAACTCTCTACGCCCCCGGTTACCTGAATGAGCAGGGTAGCCAGCGCCAGGTCCGTTGAAACCTGCAATGCAGCCTGAACCCGGTTTTCACGCCAGAAGGGGAGCAGCAGAATGTAAAAAACGGAGATCGTATACCACAGCAGGATCGAGCTCACGAACGCCCGCATAGGCAGCGGCGTCGGCGTGAACTGGGTGATAGCCAGCTCGATGCCCAGCAGGAAGGTCAGAACGATGATGCGGACTTTGACCAGCCACTGGAGCCATAACCGCTCATCAAACATTGCTTGCATGATGGTCTTTGGTCGTCAGTCGTTGGCCTTTGGCCAGGCACGTAGATGCCAACGACCAAAGACCGACGACCAACAGCTAGTTCTAGCCGGCCAGCTTGGCGATCATCGAGAACAGCGGCAAGTACAGAGAAATCACGATGCCGCCGACGCAAACGCCCAGCATGCCGATGATGGCCGGTTCCAGCATGGCCAACAGGTCTTTGGTGGCCGCGTCAACTTCCTCTTCGTAGAAGTCGGCAATCTTCTGCAGCATGGAGTCCATTGCGCCCGTCGCTTCGCCGACGCCGATCATTTGGGTCACCATGTTGGGAAAAACGCCCGATTCTCTCAACGGATCTACGATAGTGCGGCCTTCCTCGATCGCCTTTCGCACCTTCATCAAAGCTTCTTCCAGAACGGCATTGCCCGACGTTCGTGCCGTAATAGCCAAGCCTTCCAGAATGGGAACGCCTGACGTAATCAGGGTACCCAAGGTACGGGTGAAACGGGCAACGGCGATTTTGCGCAGCAGCATGCCAAGAATCGGCAGATTGAGCAAAAGCTTGTCAAAGGCGTACTTGCCCTTGGGGTGTTTGCGGATCTGCTTGGTTCCGAAGACCATGCCCACGCACCCGATGATGAAGAACCACCAGAAGTGTCCCACGAATGCGCTCAGCCCCATGACGACGCGAGTGGGCAAAGGCAATGTCACACCCAGCCCGGCAAACAGGTTGGCGAAAATCGGCACCACCCACTTCAGCAGTGCGCCCACAATCAGGATTGCGATGCTGATGACGGACACGGGGTAAATTAACGCCGACTTCACCGCGCCACGCAAGCGGACTGCCTTTTCCACGTAGGTCGCGAGGCGCTGCAGGATGATGTCGAGAATACCGCCGGTTTCGCCGGCCTCGATCATGTTCGTGCTCAGGTCGTCGAACACGTTGGGGTATTGGCGCATTGCGTTGGCCAGCGTAGCGCCACCTTCCACCGTGGTGCGCACGCCGGTGAGCGTCTTTTGGAAGGTCGGGTTCTCCTGGTTAGCACCCAGGATCTCCAGACACTGCACCAGTGGAAGTCCGGCGTCTATCATGACCGAGAATTGCCGGAAGAAGATGGCGATGTCTTTGGTCTTGACCTTGCTCGATCCGAAGGTCGGCAGGGAAAATTCTTTGCCTTTTTCCCGGATCGCGCCGGGCGTGATGCGTTCACGCCTCAATTGCGACGCCAGCATCTGCTTGTTTGCCGCGGTGCGCTCTCCCGATATCTTTTGTCCTGACCCGTCCTTACCCGAAAATGTGAAAACTGGCATGGTGTGCCTCTCCTCGTTGCGACTTGCTTCCGGAGCCGCTTCCTTGCGCGTCCCCGAGCGATCCCTGATTTCCGTTCCCGTCAGCTTGCGGCCTGAACGGGTATCACGATCTTTTCTGCTACCTACGCGTGGGCGCAGCGCCCTTTGCCATCGGCGCTGTCTGGCGATTCAGCAGACCGGCGCCGCGATTGATCATCTCCTGCAGCTCATCCGCTGAACTCGAGCGGGAAAGCGCCATGTCCAGAGAGATCTGTTTCTGGAAGTAGGCGGTCGCCAAGGCCTGATTCAACGTTTGCATGCCGAACTTATCCTGTCCGGATTGCATAGCCGAATAGATCTGGTGGATCTTGTCTTCCCGGATCAGGTTGCGGATGGCCGAGTTTGGCACCATGATTTCCATGACCATCGCACGACCCTTGCCGTCGGCGGTGGTAAGCAAGCTTTGGCACATGATTCCTTCCAGCACCATGGAAAGCTGGGCACGAATCTGCGGTTGTTGGTGCGCTGGAAACACGTCGATGATTCGGTTAATGGTGGAGGACGCGGAGTTGGTGTGCAGGGTGCCGAAGGTCAAGTGCCCGGTTTCAGCGATTCGCAAAGCCGACTCGATCGTCTCCAGGTCGCGCATTTCGCCGATCAGCACCACGTCGGGGTCTTCGCGAAGGGCAGCGCGCAGGGCGTCGGCAAAACTCTTGGTGTCAGCATGCAGTTCGCGCTGGTTGACCAGGCAGTTCTTGTTCATGTGCACGAATTCGATTGGGTCCTCGATGGTAAGGATGTGATCGTGCCGCTCGGTATTGATCTTGTCGATCATCGCCGCCAGGGTTGTGGATTTGCCTGACCCTGTTGGTCCGGTCACCAACACCAGACCACGCGGTTTTTCGCATAGCTTGGTTACGACGGCGGGCAGACCGAGCTGATTGAATGACTTGATTTCGAATGGAATGAGACGAAACACAGCCGCCGTGGCGCCACGCTGGTTGAACAGGTTGGCACGAAAGCGAGCCAGGCCCTTTAAACCAAACGAAAAGTCCAGTTCGAGGTTTTCCTCAAACCGGTGCTTCTGCGAGTCGGTCATCACGCTATAAGCCAACTGCTTGGTCTCAGCCGGGGTTAACTGCGGCAGATCCAGCGGATGAAGATGGCCATGTACGCGCACCTGCGGAGGCGAGTTGGTGGTGATGTGAAGGTCGCTGCCTCCCATCTCCAGCATTCGTTTCAGCAGATCGCTTAACGAGAGCGACATAGTTCCTTTTCCCTTTCCCTTGTTAGTGAATGGTCTCGCGGGCTACTTCTTCCAACGTAGTGTGCCCTTGTGCAACCTTGATCAAACCGCTGCGCCGCAGAGTAAACATGCCGCGTTCAATTGCCTTCTTTTTCAGCTCGACAGCGGACGCGCCGACGAGCACAAGTTCTTTGATCTCCTCGTCCACCTCCATCACTTCGTAAAGGCCGGTACGGCCTTTGTATCCTGTGTTATTGCAAACGCCGCAGCCGCGCCCTTTCTGGATCTTCACCGTCTTGGCTTCCTCGGGCGTATAGCCTTCCTCGAGCAGCGTCTGGTAAGGGACTTCGACAACTTCGGCGCATTCCTTGCAGATGCGGCGTACCAGACGTTGCGCGCAGATCAGGTGCACCGATGTTGCCACCAGGAACGGTTCAATGCCCATGTTCATGAGGCGAGTAATGGTTTCCGGTGCACCGTTGGTATGCAGCGTGGAGAGTACCAGGTGTCCGGTGAGTGCAGCTTTGATGGCGATCTCAGCCGTTTCAAAGTCGCGAATCTCACCCACCAGGATGATGTTCGGATCCTGCCGCAGGAAAGCACGCAGGGCAGCGGCAAAGTTCAGGCCGATCTGCTCTTTCATCTGCACCTGATTGACGCCCTGCAACTGGAATTCGACCGGGTCCTCGGCGGTCATGATGTTAGTGTCGGGCTGATTCAAGCGAGAAATCGAGGAGTACAGCGTGTTGGTTTTTCCCGAACCAGTTGGTCCGGTCACCAGCACCATGCCGTAGGGCTTCAGGATAGCCTTCTCGAACTTAACCAGCGACTCGGCTTCGAAACCCAGCTTGGTCATGTCCAGCCGCAGGTTTTCCTTGTCTAGCAATCGGAGCACGATCTTCTCTCCCCATAACGTGGGAAGGGTGCTGACTCGAAAATCGAGCTGCTTCTTGCGCCCGCCGATGTTCATCTTCAACATGATGCGGCCGTCTTGCGGCAGGCGTTTCTCGCTGATGTCGAGCTTGGACATGATTTTGACGCGCGAGGTAATCGCATCCTTCAGCTTCAGAGGAGGCGACATGATGCTTTGCAGTACACCGTCAATACGGAAGCGCACCCGAAATTCCTTCTCGTACGGTTCCATGTGAATGTCGCTGGCGCCACGCTTGACTGCGTCGGTCAAGACCAGGTTGACCAACTTGACGATAGGAGCTTCATCGGCCGCCTTTTCCAGGTCGGCCAACTCCATCTCCTGTTCCTCAGCTTGCAGTTCGACATCCGCATCCCCCAGGTCGGTCATCGACTGCATTACAGTTTCGAGGTCTTCCTGATCGCTGGTCCCGTAGGCCTTTTCGATTCCCGCGTTAATAGAGCTTTCGGAAGCCACCACCGGCTCGATATTGAAACCGGTCATGAACTTGATATCGTCCATGGCGAACACGTTGGTGGGATCGACCATGGCAATGGTCAGCGAAGCACCTACTCGGCTCAAGGGCAGAATCTGATAACGCTTGGCCGTCTCGAAAGGAATGAGCTTTACGACCCCGGGGTCAATTTCGAAGTAAGAAAGATTAATGGCGGGCACGCCGTACTGGCGCGACAGAAAGTTGGTGACGTCTTCGTCGGTGAGGTAGGCCAGCTTCACCAAAGCTGAGCCAAGACGGCAGTTGTTTTGCTTCTGCGTCTTGATCGCGTGTTCCAGCTGCTCCGGGGTAATGACCTTCTCTTTTACGAGCAGGTCACCCAGCCGTTGAGACATACCTCGAACTCCTGTCTGAGAGGCAGAGAGATAAACTTCTACTTGGCGCGGGGACGCTACTTATTGTTCGGGGGAGACGAGCAGCGCACCGCGTTGACACAAATTGTCAACGTAAGTGGCCGAGGTTAAAAGTAACTTTGGTACTTGTCCGCGGACCGATATCGTTGAATGCTTGATAGCAAAGGCGAAATTGCTGGAGATTGGCCGGAATTTCGTATCCTCACGCCGTCGTTTTTGCTCGAAGGACATGGCCTTCGGTAAGACGCAATGTGTCCGCTAGCCGGCAAAACCCTGGTCCGCTAGAGGGGCCCACGCAACCCCCTACCTCTCTTTGCCGCACTCGCCCGCTTTTGATGTCATAAACTGTTAGCTTGGGCGCAAAGGCTGAGAATGCGGTGCACCCCGAATTGCGGAGCTACCATCGCACGCTCTTCGAGGCTTGCGGACGACAACACTGGTGGCCGGCGCGTACGCGCTTTGAAGTCATCGTCGGGGCTTTTCTTACGCAAAGTACTGCCTGGACAAATGTGGAACGCGCCTTGAGGCGGCTACGCACGTCGGGGTTGCTGACGATCAACGGTATTCGTGAGACGCCGGTGGCGCGGCTGGAGACCCTCATCCGTTCCGCAGGTTATTTTCGCCAGAAGGCAAGACGCTTGAAAATGTTCGTGGAATTTGTCGATAAAAACTATGGCGGATCGCTCGGCCGCATGTTCGCGCAACCAACTGAAAAATTGCGGCAGGAGTTCCTTGGTCTGAATGGTATTGGGCCGGAGACCGCGGACTCGATCCTGCTCTACGCCGGCAATCATCCGATTTTCGTCGTGGACGCCTACACCCGCCGCATTTTGGCGCGTCACAACATCGTGGCGGAAAGAGCTCCTTACGAGGAAATCCGCCACTTGTGGGAGCTGGCCTTGTCATCCTTGGCGACCGATAGCAGACATTGGAAGCAAGCGGCCACTAGAAACCAGAAACGAGAAACTCTCTTCCCTTCCCACCGGCCCTCGCCGATGAGCATCGCAAAACGCAGCGGTCTGGCCCAGGTTTACAACGAGATGCATGGTCTGATTGTGGGTGTGGGCAAGAATTACTGCCTAAAATCAAACCCCCTATGTGCGGAATGCCCGCTGGGCAAGTTTTTACCGAGCCGGATTGAGCAGTCGGGAGTCAGCCGCCACCACTCTCCTAACTCGTAACTCCTGACTGCCAGGTACTTGCCGCGTGAACGTTGGCTATAATTAGGTCGCAAGCTCGCACAATCCAGGTTCTCAGGCTCATTCGTGCGGGCGCAGAACTGCGTGTCGCCTCTTACTTCAACTCGAGTTTCCAGGGAACGGTCGCGGCGCAGGAGCACAATCATCCTGTTGGCCGTAGCTCTTTTGCTGGTCTTCGGAATTGTTCTGTCGCAAACTTCATTCGATCTGCCGTTTCTCAATCCCGATACCAACCAGCAGCTCCTCTTCTTCGCGACCCTCTCCGCGGTAGTCTTTCTGCTGTTTGTGGCGCTGACGTTCGTATTAGCACGCAATCTGCTGAAGTTATTTGCCGAGCGCCGCCTGGGCGTACTGGGATCGAAATTCCGCACCCGCATGGTCGTAGTCGGACTGCTGTTATCCATTCTGCCGGTCATCGTCATGTTCTGGTTCGCTTACGGCTTGATGAATCGCTCGATCGATAAGTGGTTTTCCAGTCCTGTAGAGGAAGTCAGGGCGGATACCCATGCGATGGCTGAGCTCCTGGCCGACTATGCAACCCACAATGCCCGCTCGGAAGCGGAGGCCATTGCGGCGTCACCGGAGACCCAGCGTGCCTTCGCGGGTCACGGCTTCACGCCCGTGGTCAGCGAGTTTCGCCAGCACGAGCACACCCTGCAAGCTGGCTTCGCCGTCGCGGTGCTGGATGGCAATGTCGAAGCCAGCTTGGCTGTGCCCGCGCCCTGGCCCGTGTTGAAACCGATTCTGCCTTTGACTCAGGCGGCAAACAACAGACCTGCGCAATTCGCTTGGGGAGGAACAGAATACATTCTGGCTAGCGCTCCGGTGGGTCCGCACGGGCAGATCCTGATCGCGATGCCTCTGCCACAGAAGTTCTCTGAGACCGTGAAGCTGGTCGAAGCAAGCCAGAAGCGCTACTGGGAACTGGCCAAGCAGCGACGCCTGGTGCGCCGCACGTACATGGGGTTGCTCATGCTGCTGACGGTGCTGGTGCTTTTTGCCGCTACCTGGCTAGCCCTATTCCTCTCCAAGCTGGTCACACGTCCTCTGGCCGCACTGGCCGAAGCCACCCAGGAAATCTCGCGCGGGCGCCTGGACTATCGCGTGGAAGTCCGTGCTGCGGACGAGATAGGCGATTTAGTGCACTCGTTCAACCGAATGGCCGAGGAGTTGGAGTCAAGCCGCCGGCAAGTAGACATGTCGGCCCGCGAACTCGCCGATGCGAACGACGCCCTTGAGCAGCGCCGCCGTCACATCGAAACCATTCTGGAGAGCATTCCGACTGGCGTACTTTCGCTTGACGCTCTGCGGCGTGTCACGCATGTAAACAGCGCGTTTATGCGCATGTTTTTTCCCCACGGGATCGAGCCCAGAGCGACGTTGATCGGCGCCGGCCTGCGCGACCTGTTTCCGGCAGACCTTCTGGAAGATCTGGAATTGCTGCTGCGTCGCGCGGACCGGATGGGAACTACCGGTAGTCAGCTCGAAATGCCGCTCGACCGGGCCAAACTCAACTTCGCCATCACCGTAGCCACCCTGCAACATGAAGGGCAGCGGCTGGGGTATGTTTTGGTTTTCGAAGATCTGTCGGATTTGTTGCGGGCACAAAAGCAAGCTGCCTGGCGGGAGGTGGCGCGCCGTGTGGCACATGAAATCAAAAACCCGCTGACGCCCATCGCCCTGTCGGCAGAGCGCATTCGCCGCCACCTGGAACGTGGCACCCGTCCTGACGCAGCATCACTGGAGGTTATCCAGGGGTGTGCGGAGACAATCGGTGGTGCGGTCGAAACGGTACGCGCGTTGGTCGACGAATTTTCCACTCTGGCTCGCTTTCCTACTGCCCAGCCGCAGCCAGCCAACATCAATGCCATCGTCGATAGCACGCTGGCGATGTTCAATGGTCGCCTGGACAGCATCCAGGTGCGCACACAATTGGCGCCGGATTTGCCCAATGTCATGGCCGATCCCGAAGCCATTAAACGTGCTCTCGCCAATCTGGTGGACAATGCTGCTGAGGCGGTGCAGAACTCACTCGTGCGCGAGATTCAAATCTCGACGTCCTTGGTGGATAACCGCGAAATGGTAGAAATTGCCGTGGCCGACAGCGGTCATGGTGTCACCCAGGAATTGAAGGAGAAGCTGTTCCTTCCCTATTTCTCCACCAAGCAGCGTGGCACCGGACTTGGCCTCGCCATCGTCAGCCGCATTGTCGAAGACCATCACGGCTCCATTCGGGTGGAGGAGAACAAACCGGTCGGCGCGAAGTTTATTGTGGAACTGCCGATCGTCCCCCAGTCCATCCCGGACACTACCCCGGCCCCCAGCGAACATGCATAGCATCCTCATCGTGGACGATGAATCGGGAATCCGGCAGTCCCTGCAAGGCGCGCTGGAGGATGAAGGCTACAAAGCGGCTGTGGCCCAAAGCGGAGAAGAGTGTCTGGAAATGCTGCGCAAGCGCAGCTTCGACGTGATCCTCCTCGATATATGGCTGACCGGCATCGACGGGCTGGAGACTCTCCAAAAAATCAAGGAAATGGATAGTGGGGCGGAGGTCATTATGATCTCCGGGCACGGCACCATCGAGACTGCCGTACGCGCCACCAAATCTGGCGCCTTCGATTTTCTCGAGAAGCCTCTGTCCCTGGCAAAAACTCTCATCCTCATAAAAAACGCCATTGATACCCGGCGCCTGCGCCAGGAAAACGTAGATCTCAAGCGGCAGTTGCAATCCAAGAGCGTCATCGTGGGTGACAGCATTCCGATGAAGGCCCTGCGGCAACAGATCATGCTGATGGCGCCTACCAACGGCCGCGTCCTGATTTATGGCGAGTCCGGCGTTGGCAAGGAACTGGTCGCGCATGCTATTCACGCCCAGAGCCTCCGCAAAGATGCTCTCTTCGTCGAACTGAACTGCGCCGCCATCCCCGAGGATCTGATTGAAAGCGAGCTTTTCGGCCACGTCAAAGCCTCCTTTCCCGGCGCGACCGGAGACAAGGAAGGTAAGTTCCAGAAAGCCCACGGCGGCACGCTGTTCCTCGACGAAGTGGGCGACATGAGCCTGAAAACGCAGTCCAAAGTCCTGCGTACCTTGGATGAACAGCGCTTCACGCCTGTAGGTAGCGATGAGGCCGTTACCGTTGACGCGCGCGTCATCGCATCGACTAACAAGGACTTGGAAGAAGAAATTTCGAAGGGGAACTTTCGCGAGGATCTCTTCTACAGGCTGAACGTAATCCCCTTCTACGTTCCCCCCCTGCGAGAGCGGAAGGAAGACACCCCGCTTCTGGCACGATATTTTCTGAAGGAGTTTTCCTTAACCTACGGGCGGCGTCCGCGCGAAATTGTCGACGACGCCATTGATACTCTCATGCGTTACTCGTGGCCGGGCAACGTGCGCGAATTGCGGAATGTCATCGAACGTATCGTGATCATGAACCCGACCACTTCTCGGTTCGACCGCAAACACTTGCCACCCTTGGTATACCGCGACGGGAGCCGGGGCGCTGCCGGAACTGAATTTTCTACGCTTCACCAGGCCCGGGCAGCCTATGAACGTGACTACATCCTCAAAAAGTTGGACGAGAATCACGGCAATGTCAGCCGCACGGCCGAAGTGCTGGGCCTGGAGCGCAGCCATTTGTATCGCAAGATGAAAAGCCTGGGAATTGCGGCCAAAGAGTAGGTCAGTGGTCAGTCGGAATCCGCTCTTGCTGGCCATTGTCCACTAGCCACTGCCCGGCTATTTCTTCACCATATGGATTTCCGTCCCATTCTTGTGGAATCCAACTTCATCCATAAGCTGGTTGATCAGAAAAATTCCTCGCCCATGGTTGGAGAAAACATTTTCGCTGTGGCAAGGATCGGGCAATGAGGTGGGATCGAAGCCGGAACCCGGATCACGCACCATAATTAGCATTCCGCGCTCTTCGTCGCAGGCAACCAGGCACTCGACAATCTTTTTGGGATCTTCTTTGGCCCCGTGCACCACCGCGTTGGCAAGAGCCTCCGTGAGGGCTACTTCGATGTCATCTTCCTTGCCCGTGGCACACTGCATGTTGCGCACGATATCCATTACGCTGCGCACCACCGGATCGACTGACTTGCGCTCGGCTGCCAGCGTAACCTTCAACTTCATGACCAATTTGTCGGATTCGAAATTGCAGACTGCGGGAAGCTTGTTTGACATGCTGCTGTTCTCGTTCCGAGGATTAGATGCCATTGTCTGCAACTCGATTCTATCGGCCCGAAAGGATTGACGGCAAATTCCTTACATTACTTCAGTGCCCGCAATGATTACGGGTTCCCGGGCGTAACCAGTTTTTCCAGTTGCCGGCGCCAGTCCAGTTCGTCAACAAATTCGCGCGAATCCCGCCAGCCAGGCCGTACTTTTACGAACAGTTCAAGGAATACCCTGGTACCCACCATTTTTTCGATCTGCAATCGCGCGGCTGTCCCGATTTTCTTGAGCATTTGGCCGCGTTTCCCCACCAGGATTCCCTTCTGCCCTTCGCGCTCGCAGTAAATGGTGGCGGCAATTCGGGTCAACCTCTCCCCTTCCTCGAACTGGTCGACCACCACCGTCGTGGAGTAAGGGAGTTCTTCCCTGGTACCCAGCAGGACCTGCTCGCGAATGATCTCTGCCGCCATGAAGCGCACCGGCTGATCGGTTATTTCGTCTTCTGAGAAGTATTTTGGGCCTTGCGGAAGAGCTTGCAGCACTCGTTCCAGGAGTACATCTAATCCCTTTCGTTTCAGCGCAGAGATCGGAATAATTTCGCGAAAATCGTGTAGCTTTCTCCATTCATCGATGATCGGCAACAGCTTGCCTTTTTCGATGCGATCAATTTTGTTCAGCAAGAAAAAGATCGGCGTGCCCGACTGCCTGGCCATATCGAGCACGAATCGGTCGGCAGGATTGGATTTTCGGGTGACATCGGCAATGAGCAGGATCAGGTCGCTGCCTTCCAGAGCTTCGCGCACCTCAGCCATCATTTTCCGGCCGAGAGAGCTGTCCGGCTTATGCACGCCTGGGGTATCAATGAGGATCACCTGCCCGCCGGCGATTCCCTCTCTTTCCGGGATGTGGATGACGCCTTTTATGCGGTTCCTAGTGGTTTGAGGCTTGGGACTGATGATGGCTAGCTTCTCGCCTACCAGCGCATTCAGCAGCGTGGACTTCCCCGCGTTGGGGCGACCGAGAATGCAAACGAAGCCGGAATGGATGGACATAGTCTAGCTTTCAGGACGCAGGGCACGGTTTAAGTTGCAGGGCGCAGAGTGGCAGGAAGCAGCAGGTCACGTAATTGCGCTGTAAGGTGTCAGGTCTCAGGTGTCAGATCTCAGGCCTCAGGCGTGTAGCCATCCAGCCCTGAACGTGATCTGAGACCTGTTGACCTGCTACCTGCACCCGGCTGCCCGCCCCCGCGACCTGATACCTGACGCCTGATATCCGAGACCTGCCATTAGATCAACTTCATCTGTTTCGGTTGTGTCATCGTGATGCGCACCCGCTCGACCCGGCGCTCGGTCGAATCTAACACCTCAAAACGCAGGCCATCCTCCTCGACGACTTCACCTGCTTGCGGTATGCGCCCCGCCAACTCGCTGACCAGTCCCGCTACTGTCGCGGCCTCTTTCCCTTCCACACGGACTCCAAACAATTCGTCGAGGCGATCCACGTCCGTGTTGCCGGTTACGATATATACGTGCTCACCCTCGCGGACGATATCCACCTTTTCGTGTTCGTCACGGATTTCACCAACGATTTCCTCCACCAAGTCTTCAATCGTGACGAGACCTGCCGTGCCGCCATATTCATCGACAACGATAGCCATCTTGATATTGCGCTTCTGCATCTCCCGGAGTAATTCGCTGCCCAGCTTGCTCTCGGGTACGAAGTAGACGTCGCGGCGCATTAGCGTGTCTACGGTGCGCGTGCGTGCCTCCGTGTCAGCCACCTGCAGAACATCCTGCGCCACAACGATGCCCTTGATGTTGTGGATTGTGCCCTCGTAAACGGGTACGCGCGAGAAGGGCTTGGCGCGCAGGAGCTCGACCAGTTGTTCCACGGTCATGTTAGTAGGCACAGCGACCATGTCGGGACGAGGTTTCATGGCTTCCCGCACCGTCTTGCCGCCGAACTCCACCACCGACTGGATGAGGTCGCGATCGCCTTCGTCCAGAATGCCCTCTTCCTGACCAGCCTCGATCAACGCGTCTACGGCTTCGGCAGGGCTCTCCGGCTGCTCGTCGGCGTGCTCCTTGGTTAAAGCGGCAACCGATTGGCAGAATCCGAGTGCCAGGGTAATTGGCAGCATCAGGTAATTGAGAAGACGCAGCAGGAGCACAAAATGAGTGAGCCACCGTCCCCGGGTACGCGAGAAGAAAACAAAGGGCAGCAGCCGGTTGCAAATGATGACAATGAGGATCAGGCTGGCGGTAGCTTGCAGAATCTCATAGATGCTCCAGGCCCGGTCCCGGAACACCGTGAAGCCGATCAGCATGGCAATCGCGGCGGTCGTGAGTTGCGTCAGAATGGCTACCGACAGCGAGGCCCGTTGCCGGCTCACCCCTAGCCTGGGCTCGACTTCCTTCTCGAAGACATCAATGTTGTCCTGGAATTCGCGGGAGAGGAACTTGCCTATCTCCGTATAAAGGCGATCAACGTAGGAGAGAAGCGTGAGCAGGCCAAGGAGAACAACGACCGAGATGGCGACGGCGTAGCTCATCGTTCCCGCCTCCGCGCAGACTGGCGGTTGCGTTCGATCAACCCCACAGGCAGACGCAATTCCCGCCGCAGCCTTTCTTCCTTGCGAGCCATCGCACCATTGTCGCGCTCATGGTCATATCCCGCCAAGTGCAGAACACCGTGCAGAATCAGGATCTTGACTTCCTCGCTGGCCGTGTGCCCCAGTTTGCGCCCATTCTGGGAGGCAAGCTCTGCGGATATGGCGAGATCCCCGGCATACTTCAACGGCAGGTGCGCGGCAGCAGGAAACGATAGCACGTCCGTCGGCTGGTCTTTGCCCCGAAAGCGGCGATTTAGTGACCGCAGTTCGCGGCTGGTGGTAATCACCACGTTGACGGTGCCACGCAACCCGACCGCCCGCGTCGCCCGCCCCAGAAACCGCGCCAGAGCAATCTCGGTCAGACCGGCTACAGTTTTTCGTAAGGTCACCACTCTGTCTTCTCGGTGCCTTCGGCCTACTCGGCAGTAAATTCTCTTTTTTCGTAAAACAAAACAGGAGGGCCCGCTAGCACCCTCCTGACTAATCTTCGCCTTTTTTATTCTGCGACCCGGTTCTCCGCCGGCGAATTCTCGTTCTTTTCCGCTATCGAAGCATCTGTGCCATTGCTCTTTCCGTTCGCGCTCGCTTTGTTTTCGAGCAGTGACAGCTGTTCTTCAATCCGCGCCTTGTGTTCGTCATAGGCCTGGATGATGCGCTGCACCAGGTGGTGGCGCACCACATCGCCCTGATCAAAGTAGACGAACGACAAGCCTTCCACTTTCTTCAGCACATCCACCGCTTCAAGTAATCCGCTGCGGCGCGCCGCCGGCAAGTCGATCTGCGTAATGTCGCCGGTGATCACTGCCTTGGAGTTGAATCCCAGGCGCGTGACAAACATCTTCATCTGTTCCGAAGTCGTGTTCTGCGCCTCGTCGAGAATTACAAACGAATCGTTCAACGTACGTCCACGCATGAAGGCGATAGGCGCGATCTCGATAACGTTCTTCTCGAGATAGCGATCCACTTTCTCGGGATCGAGCATGTCGTAAAGGGCGTCGTAGAGCGGGCGCAGATAGGGATCAATCTTTTCTTGCAGGGTTCCCGGCAGAAATCCCAGACGCTCCCCTGCCTCGACCGCTGGACGCGCCAGGATGATGCGGTTCACCCGCTTGGCGAGCAAAGCTGAAATCGCCATGGCGACAGCCAGGTAGGTCTTCCCCGTTCCGGCCGGCCCGATGCCAAACACCATATCGTGTTTTTCGATCGCCTCCAGGTAGCGGCGCTGGTTGACGCTCTTGGGCTGGACGGTACGACGCCCGCCAAACGACCGCTGCTTGCCGGCCTCAGCCAGTCCGCGCAGGCTGGCCTTGGGATCGGCCACCAGCACACGCAGCATGCTGTTCAAATCGCCATTGTTGAAGGTATATCCGGAGCGCTGCAGGTTGTCGTAGTCAGAGAAGAGTTGCTCAGCCCGGGCGACGTCTCTAGCCGCCCCTTCCAGTTCGATGGAGTCCGAGCGCAGATCGATAGTGATATTCAGGCCGTCTTCCAGCACGTGCAGGTTCTCGTCGCGCGTGCCGAACAGGGTTTCTATGTTCGGGCTGATCTCAATATTTTTCTTCATTAAACGTTTGGCGCTTCCCTCCTTACCGTGCGGGACCGCGAACTCCCACGCGGGAATACTTAGATGTATTTATCGGCATGCAAGCATACTCAGGGTCCGGCCAAAACCTGTAAGCACGATTGTTCTGTCTGGAGAGTAACCAGCCGGGATGCTCGCCACCGAAGTGCAAGCAACTGCCATTGCGCTTAGGGTACCCCCGGTACCCTCGGGAGTCAATGCCAACTACTCGCAGAAACTCGCAGAATTTGATGAGGTTCCGCCGCAAAGGAAGCTTGGAAACATCCATATCTGCTCTAATGCGAACTAACCCGCGCGGCTTCCGTGTCGGCGAGTGACGCTGGGACCGCCCGATCCCTCGCCCACGTCCGCAGAGCTTCGATTTCCTCGGCGCGGGTTGTCGATAGAGGCACGGTGGATTTCAGAGCATCCAGTAGAGTCTGAGCATCCAGATCCTGCGTTTGCCCATGTGGGGGCGGGTCTTTGACCCGCCCGGAAAGGTCGGAGACCCTTTCCCATACAATCTTTGCCTGCGAATAGGCGGCGTACATCGCCGACTGAACCGCTGCCCCGATTTCCGCGCCGGAGTAGCCCTTCGCAGCCAGAGCGACACGATCCAGGTCGAACTTCCCCGGATCTCGCCCTCGCTTACTCAACTGGATCGAGAAGATCTGCTTTCGTTCTGTCTGATTCGGCAGGTCTGCAAAGAACAACTCGTCAAACCGGCCTTTGCGGATCAACTCAGGCGGAAGCGCCGTGACGTTATTACAGGTTGCCGCCACGAATACCGGCGCCTTGCGGTCCTGCATCCAGGACAGGAAGGAAGCCAGCAACCTGGACGAGACGCCCGCATCAGCGGACGCCGAATCCGGGCCGCTCCCGGCAAAGACTTTCTCCAACTCGTCAATCCACAGAACGCAGGGAGCCAATCCTTCAGCCACCCTGAAGACCTTCTGAATCCGCTTCTCGGTCTCGCCAATAAATTTGTCGTAGACGGCCGCGGTATCGAACTTCACCAGCGGCAGATCCCATTCACCGGCAACGGCGCGAGCACAGAGGCTTTTCCCGCAGCCTTGCACCCCCAGGATGATCATTCCGCGCGGCGGCTCCAGACCAAACTTGCGGGCGCCCTCTTCCCAAGCCCCGCGCCGCTGGGACAGCCAGCGCTTCAGGTTCTCCAGGCCGCCCACGTCCGCCATGCTGTCGGAGGCGTCGGTGAACTCCAGCATCCCTGTGTGCCGCAGCAATTCCTTCTTGGCCTTCAGAACATCGGTCACAGACTCCGGGCAAAGCGCATACCGCGCCACCAGCGCTTGCGAGACCGCCCTGTCCGCTTCTTCCTCGGTCAGGCCGCGTAGATTGGCGGCCATAAGATCAACCCCCGGCGCGTCCAGCTTGAGTTGAAGGGTATAGGTCTTCGACAGGCGTTTGAAAGTTTCTCCGATGATTTGTCTTAGCCGTTCAGGATCGGGCAGGGGCAAGTCCAGGTACTCGACCAGGCTGGCCAGCTCGGGCGGCATCTCAATCGAGGGCGCAGTGATCACGAGGGTGCGGCGGTTAGCCGAGAACTTCTGCCCGACATCGCGCAGGCGGCGCACCACCACCGGACTCTCCATGTGCCGGTGAAAATCCTTCAGTACAAATACAGCCTCGAGCGTCATCGATTCCAGGTTGGCCAGCACCTGCACCGGATCCTGGGTGTTATAGATTGCTGCCTGAGTAGATTCCGGGGTATTGGCATCGGCAGCATGCCGCACCGCATTTATGCGCATCTGCAACGCTGCTGCCGGAATGGCAGGTGCATTCGTACCTGAACGTACCAAGCCATCGGCGATGCTCCATTCGAACACAGCCAGATTCAGCTCGGCGCACGCGGTCCGAACCATGCCCACGGCCCGCATTTCTTCTACGGTCTCCATGACCACGATGGGAGTCGAGGACTTGATGAGGACCTTAAGGCGCTCTAAAGGATCAGCCATATCCGTTTGACCACTCGGGAGTTACTCCCGTAAAATAACGTATTCGGCACCCACCGGAACATCTCTCTAAGGAAACGAAGGTAACTAGACCTAGATGGCAAACCATTTTTCGGCGCTAAAACGCGCCCGTCAGACCGAGAAGCGCACTGCCCGCAACCGGGCTAACCGTTCCCGCCTGCGCACCGCGCTGCGCCAGCTTCGTGAGTCGCTGGCCAAGGGTGAGAAGCAGTCCGCTGAACAGGTTTTCCGGCAGACCGTCTCCGCGCTGGATAAGGCTATCCAGAAAGGCGTTTTGCACGAGAACACCGCCTCACGCTATAAGTCCCGCCTCTCTGTGCGCTTGAACGCGTTGGCCGGAAAATAGCTACCACCTGTATGAGACGCGGCGAGCCGCGTCTTTACCCACAAGAATTCAGGTGGAGACGGGGCTTGCCCCGTCTCACGGGCTTCAGCGCTGGACACCCTTAGGCTTCCCCTCCCGTAATCTACGTCACAGACATTCCTTATCGCCGGTGCTAGGGTTGCGCTCACTGGGATTTTCCTGCTATGCCGGAGTTCAAGAGTCGAGACGCAACACGCTTTGCCATGCGCCTGTCGCTGATCTTCGGCCTCCTGATGCTGCTGGGAAAGGGCTCCGCCTACTTGCTGACCGGATCCGCGTCTATCCTCTCCGATGCCGTGGAGTCCGTTGTCCATGTTGTCGCAGTCGGCTTTGCGGCTTTTAGCCTGTGGCTTAGTAGCCGGCCGGCGAACCAGAAGTATCTCTACGGATACGAGCGCATCACTTTCTTCTCCGCGGGATTTGAAGGCGCGATGATTGCCCTGGCGGCATTCGCGATCATCTATGCCGCAATCCATAAGTGGATGACCGGACTGAAAATTGAGAATCTGGGTCTCGGCACCCTGTTCGTGCTGGCCGCCTCCATTGTCAACGCAGGCCTGGGCTGGTACCTGCTGCGCACAGGGCGCAAGAACAATTCGCTGATCCTGGAGGCCAACGGCAAGCATGTTCTGACCGACAGCTGGACCAGCTTTGGCGTAGTTGGCGGCCTGTGCCTAGTCCTAGTCACCGGCTGGAAACCTTTCGACCCATTGTTCGCCATTGGAGTCGCACTCAATATTCTCTGGTCCGGCGCGCGCCTGGTATGGCGCTCGGCGCGAGGCTTACTCGACTATTCCGACCCCATCGTCGGGCGTGACCTGCGCCAGAAACTGGATGGCCTGTGCACGGAATTGGGCGTGCATTATCACGGCGTGCGCTTTCGCACAACAGGCTACCGCTTGATGATCGAACTCCACCTGCTGTTTCCTTCGGATTGTCCCGTCGGCGAGGCCCATCGCCTGGCTACTCTGCTGGAGGAGCGCCTGCCTGAAACCCTGGGCACGCCGGCGGAGGTGGTCACGCACCTCGAAGCGCTGGAAGACCACGCTGACGTCCATCGTGAGGAGCATTACACTGGGGTTCCCGGAACCGGCGGCTAACTGGACGTGGCTATTGTCTTGAAAGCACCTGTTCCGTCCCCAGACTTGGACCCCGCCTTCCTGCCCAACTCCGCAGCCTGGTAAAGCACTACCCCGAAGTGCTCGCGCAGCAGTTCGTACCATTGCTCCTGGCTGGTGACGGGATGCTCATCCCGGACGCTGCCCTTAGTGACGATCAGCCGCCTGTCGGTCAAGGTGATCCGGCCCTCTGGAATAGCGCGCGTGCAGACGCGCTTCCGGGTGAACGGTGAATTGCGAGAGGTCTGATGGTAATGGCACATCCCGGCAAACTCTTCGAGCTTACGCGGCGTTAACGTGAACGAATACTCGGGCTTGCGGAACCAGCCGTACTTCCTGGCCAGAAGGAGCACGCCGTCAGATTTGATGATCGAAAATTTGCGCATCCCCTGCTTCTGATCGAGACCGATTTTCAGTTGCAATGGTTCAAGGAAAGCATCGCCGAAGCCCACGTCGGCAAGCCAGGTTTCATCCAGGTCTACGCGTAAGGTTAGATGGTCAAATTCCTGGCCGTAGCTTCCGTCGTCGCGGGCCGCGCGGGCTGACAGCAGGGTCACGCGAAATCCGATCGCTTGCAGCAGGGCGGCAAAGGCGCCGTTCAGTTCGTAGCAGAAGCCGCCTCGTCTCTCGTCGACAACCTTATGAACAAACCGCTCCGGATCGAGGACAATCTTTCGCTTTCGCCAGATATCCAGGTTCTCGAACGGGACCGCCAGCATGTGCGCATGATGCACTCCCCGCAAGGTGTCCACGGTAGGCGAGACCAGCCCCGAATAGCCGATTCGCTCTAGATAGGCTGGCACATTCACTGACATCCCTATACAGGATGGCACAGCGGGTGCTCGGGATTCGGGGAATTCTCTTAGTGGATAACCCACCAACCGGCGGGAGGAAGCCGCAGTCCACCAGCTCTCAACTTGTCAAGCGAGAACCGACTGAGCAGAGGAGGTCCGAGCCGAGGGATCTGCTGTACCGTTAGCTCATATCCACGAATGTCGTCGTCCTGAGCGGACGCACGCCCGCGAGGGATCTCGCGTGCGGTACTACTTCTGTCGTCAGCAATCCTAACGGAAGCTAAGAGCTTCCGACACCAAAAAATACTTGAAATTTCCGAGCTAATCCGCTCGCGCGATCGTCTGCCCAGGATAGCCCAGCATTGTAGTGACCCGACCGGTGTCACGATCGGGGTAGATGAAGGCGGGGCCCTCGATGTGATAGCGCCCTTTTCCATCCGATAGCGAA
>DATEPX010000121.1:0-3636 GCA_035272945.1 Terriglobales bacterium | reverse complement strand
ATCGACAACTCTCCGAGCACTTGCTCGATAATGGTGTGCTGCGTAAGCAGGTTCGATTGAGTCGCCTGTGCGCCGATCGTGGACAGGTATACGACTCTGCCCGGACGCGCTGCCGCGAGCGCCGATCTCAACGTGGCGGCCGTCGCCCGCGCCTCGTGAAAGTCTGGCGACGGATCGAAGTTCGGCGGAACGAGCACGAACACGCTTTCGGCCCCTTTGAATGCTGGCGTGAGCGCCCCAGCATCATTGATATCCGCACGCACGAGGTCGCAGCCAAGCTGTGCCCAAGCTTCGCCTTTACGGAGGTCGCGCACCACAGCTCGGACAGGCTGGTTACCGGCCAGAAGGTTGCGCGCCACCTCTCCACCAATTTTGCCAGTGATTCCAGTAATTGCAAACATTGGATTGGTTTCTCCTTGACCGTTCAAAGGCAGCTCCGCTCATGACGGCGAACGATCGTAAGATTAAAATCACAGCCAAAGAATGGACTAGGCGGCGCTTTTCGATTGACCAGTGAAGTCCTTCGGCGTCAGCACATCGTTGAGGCCTATCCGACGCAGGAGTTCAGCGCGCACCCTGTCGCAAACCATATTGACAACTTCCGCTCCGTCCTGCGTTGGATCGTAGTGCACACGGAACGGTCGCTTGCCAAAGGGAGCATCGACTATCTTGACGATGGCGTCCGCAACGCCCTCGACATTTGCATCAGGAGGCACGATTGAGGAGAAACCTTTGAGTACATCGTCCGCGAAACCTTTATAGGGACCCGCTTCGTATTCACCGACCCGCGCTTTGTCCGCGGGAGAACCGGCATGCGCGAAGTGGTTAGTGCCGCCCGTGAAGGCGCCCGGAACGATGATTGAGGTCTCAATACCCCAGCGCGTCAATTCGCGTGCGTAGACTACGGCCAATGCATCCATTCCGGCCTTCGCCGCGAAGTACGGTGCCAGGTAGGGCGGCGTTCCGCCCGCGCAACTACTGCTCGACACCCAAACCACAAGGCCCCTCTTCTGTTTGCGCAACTGAGGCAAGGCCGCGCGGTTCACGCGCTGCGTGCTAAGCACGTTCACGTCATATAACTCCGCAAGTTGTTCGGGCGTGAAGGCTTCAGCCGGACCGAACACCATGTGTCCGGCGTTGTGAATCACCACATCGAGATGGCCAGTCTTTTCGATGATTTCCTGGATCGCTTCGTTACAGGATTCTTGTGACGAAACGTCTAACTCGATGGGACGTAGGTCCACAGAGTGCTCGGTGGCATACCTCTCGATCTCCTTGACCTGTGGTGCATTACGACCTTTGGTCTCACGCATACTCGCGTATACGATGTGCCCGGCCTTGGCCAGCGCACGAGCCGTCAATGCTCCAAAACCGCTCGATGCTCCCGTGATAACAATTACTTTCTTCATGGCTGTTCTCCTTATATGCTGTTCTTTCGTTTTGGATTTTGTGCTTCTCAGCGGCGAACCTATCCAAAGGCTAAGCGAATCCGCCGTTAGCGCGCAGTACTTGCCCATTGATCCAGCTCCCGTCTGTGCCAGCGAGGAATGACACTACGTTTGCGATATCTTCCGGTTTTCCCAGGCGCTCGAGCGGCGGCATCTTGGCCAACTCAGCGATTTGCTCTTCGCTCTTGCCTTTCAGGAAGAGTTCGGTCCCGACCGGCCCTGGCGCTACAACGTTTACGGAAACATTGCGGCCGCGCAGCTCGTTTGCCAAGACGTGCACCAGGCCTTCGACTCCGGCCTTCGAGGCAATGTAGGGACCATAGGTCGGGAAATTCTTCGCCAGCACGCTGCTCGAAAACGCAATAATCCTGCCGCCAGATGCTATGTGCTGCGCGGCTTGCGCCAACACCAGGAAGGCTCCGCGCAGGTTGGTGGAGATAACTTTATCGAAGAGGTCGAAGTCATTCTTGCCAATAGGCGAAAGGGGCATGATGCCCGAGTTGTGAACCACGACGTCGACGCTTCCGAATTTCGTATTGGTTTCATTGAGGAGCCGCTCGACATCTGGAGGGCTCGAAACATCCGCTTGAATGGCGACAGCATTGCCGCCGATCCCCTTGAGTTCTGCCACGACTTCTTCTGCTTCCGCTGCGTTGCTCATATAGTTCACAACAACCGTGAAACCATCCTGGGCCAGCCGCTTCGCCACTGCCCGCCCGATTCCACGAGATGCTCCGGTTACGATCGCGACCTTCTTCATTGTTCCTCCTCTACGTTCTTAAGTCTGTCTGACAGAGCTCACTATCGCGTGTCCTGTGGCATAATGCCAATGCATAATGCTCATATACAATATGCGCGGTGTGCATTGGCATCTGGCCAGCACATCGCTCGAGTTACCTAGCTTCCGGGAGCGGCCATGCGCATCACCCAATTACGTCAGGCGGATTTGAATCTGTTAATCGTGTTCACGGTGCTGGCGGAAGAGCGTAATGTCACTCGTGCCGCTGCACGCCTGTTCCTGAGCCAGCCAGCTGTCAGCCGCGCGTTGCAGCGCTTGCGAGACATGTTTCACGATGATCTGTTGATTCGAACGGCGAACGGTTACGAGCCGACGCCGAAAGGACAGCGCCTCCTGCAAGACCTCGCGACAATGCTGCCGCGTCTTGACCGCTTAATGGCTGGCGGCGACTTCGATCCCTCGACCGAGGATGCTACTTTTCGAATCGCGGCTACCGACCATGCCGCACACCTCCTCGTGCCGCCGCTCTGCAACTCTGTTCTGTCGAAACCCACAAAAGTAGATTTCAGCTTTGTCCCCCTCCACGCCGGACAGTACGAGGCGTTGGAGAAAGGCAGGCTCGACCTTGTGCTGAATGCAGACCACGACACGTCTACGTTCCACCTCAGCAAAGAAGTGATTTTCGAGGTGGATTTTGTCTGTGTCGTATCCCGGAAGAGTAAATTCGAAAGGGCTATTACTCTGAAACAGTACCTAGCTGCGGAACATGTTGCCGTGGACATTATTGGCGGCGTTCAGACCCATCCAGACAAGCCCTTGGCGGCAATCGGTGAGAAACGGCGCTGTCCGCTGGTCGTGGCTCAACACACCGTCGCCATGCGCGTCACGGCTGTGACAGACATGATTGCGACTGTGCCACGCCGAATGGCGCTGCTCGAAGCGCCCAAGAAAGTGACCAAGATTCTCGAAGGGCCGGCGGCGCTTGGCTCATTCAAATACGTCATGATCTGGCATCAAAGGATGCAAACCGACGCGGCGCACATCTGGTTGCGATCAATCATCCGTGAAGCCGGAAAAGCAATCTCAACGAAGTGAAGATCGGGAATTTAGTGCGTCTGCAAGTTCCAAGCGAACGGACCTCGGCTTTTGCGCTTTAACAATAGTGTTTGTCCGGGCGTTTGGCCTGCTAACCTGAGGTTATCCCTGCTTCTACGACGGGCCTGGTCCGCGAGGTCGCCTTTTGGGGAATGACGACTCCCGAGTGACGGGCTACTCGGACACAACCCCTGTTATGGAACAGTCTTCGATTCAGTCACGGGACTTGTAATTTCCGATGAGGGTTGGTGCTTAAGCAAGGTCCGATGCGGGGTGTTTCCGTTTGGGCGTACCGCGAGCGTCCTTCTGGGCACTTGTTCCCCGGGGTTGGGGATGGTATTCACGAGGTAGCGC
>DATEPX010000120.1:0-21582 GCA_035272945.1 Terriglobales bacterium | reverse complement strand
GTAGGGAAGCCGCGACATGGATTCCGTTCCCCCTGCCAACACGCAATCAAGGTTTCCAACCGCAATCCCCTCGCAGCCCAAAGCAATTGCCTTGATCCCCGAGGCGCAGGCCATGTTTACGGTATAGGCCGGCCCTTCCTGGGGCACACCGCTGCGAATGGAAATTTGCCGCGCCGGATTGGGTCCACCACCGGCCTGGCGCGCATTACCGAAGATGGTTTCTTCGATCTGCTCAGGCCCGACTCCCGCGCGCTCCAGCGCAGCCTTGGCCGCGACAACCCCCATATCAGGAGCCGTCAGCGAGGCGAGCGACCCTCCAAATTTGCCGATTGGCGTCCGAACCGCAGAGAGAATAAAGACGTCCCGCACAGGTCACCTTCAGAAAAACGAGCAGAGAGACTTCAAGTGTAATGGAATGCCTGAATCTCTGTCGCCGCAAACGACCTGCAGAAAACGCCCGGTTTTGGGTGACGCAGCGCTTGAGCGCTGCAATAAGCACTCTATTTTTATTCGCGGCTTTAGCCGCGGAGGTCACGCTTTCGACTTTTTTCGCAGGCGAGGAAAGCCGTGCTCTCGCCTTTGTGGCCCTCGCGAATTCTTCACGATCTTTGCGATCCGGAATTTACTCGGACACGTCCGCGAGCACAGATTCTTTCTCCTCCTGCTCCGCCTCCGACTCCTGCAGCATAAAACTGAGCACTTCCTGCGGCACCGGAGCATTCCATACGGGCGCAAAGGACTGCCGGTGCAAAGGCGAAGGCCCGTGTTCGCGCAGCGCAGCGATATGGCGAGGAGTGCTGTACCCCTTATTGGAAGCGAGCCCATAGGCGGGGAAAATCGGATCCCACTCACAAACCATGCGGTCTCGTTCAACCTTAGCTAGGATGGAGGCGGCTGCGATAGAAGCGGAAAGGGCGTCACCGTGAATGATGGGGCGCTGCGGCAGTTCGCAGTCGAGCTTCAGGGCGTCGATCAGCAGATAATCGGGCAATGGCTGTAAGGCAAGCACAGCCTCCCGCATGGCTAGCCGGGATGCATGATAGATATTGATCTGGTCGATCCGGGCCGCGTCGACCGCCGCCACCGAGAATGCTATCGCGTGCTCCCGGATGCGCTCTGCCAGCACCTGCCGCCTCTCCGGCAACAGCAGTTTCGAATCGCGCAAGCCGCGAATCCGGTACTCAGGATCGAGGATCACGGCCGCCGCCACTACGGCTCCAAAAAGCGAGCCACGCCCAACTTCGTCCACTCCTGCCACCAGACGCGCGCCCAAGGCCCAGGCCTTCTTTTCATAGAGTAGGGTGCAACGCAGCCGCTTCAAAAGCCGCAGTTTGGCCGCGGACGCAGAGACAGCCTTCTTGGCAGCGGATTTGGACTTCGACGGCAAGGGAACGAGCGACTTCTTTATATTCGCCGAGCCCGTGCCCGGACGCAAGTGCGGGATCGGTATACCGCCCAAACACGGTGCTACTTGCAAACGAAGGTAACCTTTGCGCAGGGTACTGCTGGTACATGAACGTCTTCTATATACCTGCTACTCTGCTGCACAAGGCTGCGCAAAGATTGTGAGTGACAGCACCGGCAAACTCGTTGCCCCCGATCGAACGACCAAGCGCATTCACATTGCGCTTCCGATTCGTGTCACCTGCTGGGACAACGAGCATCAACCCCATCTGGAAATGGCCTGCACCTACGACATTTCCCAGCACGGCGCTCGCATCGTCGGACTCCGCTCCGCACAAAAGCCGGGCGAGATTGTCGCGGTCGAGCGTGGCCGCAACAAGACCTTCTGCCGCATCGTATGGATCGGCCAAAACAACTCGGAGCGGCATGGCCAGATCGGTCTGCAGTGCGTCGAAACTGACAAGTCCATGTGGGAATCCGAGCTGCAGGCGATGGTGGATGCCTACGAGCCTATCCTGCGCGAGAATCTCCCTTTTCGGCCGGTGCTTCTCGGCCCCGGTGGCGTTGCTGGCCGCCGGCGCACGCCCCGTTTCCCGATCGATGGCTTTGCGGAACTGCTGCGCTCCGATGGGAACAGCCTCGAAGCACCGATCAGAGACCTTGGTGAGCTAGGCTGCCTGGTAACCACACGATTCATGTTGGACCCGGGCACTAACCTGAAGGTCGTGCTGAATGTCGCTCACTCGGACCTCATGCTTCGAGGCGAAGTGCGCCATGCCGCACAGGAGGTAGGCCTCGGCATCCAGTTCCACGAAATTCGCAAGGGTGATCGCTCCGTTCTCCAGTACATCCTGCGAAAACTCGCCGAGCAGGAAGAGGAAAGGAACCGAGCGCGGCCGAAAGCCCGGGCAGCTGCGGCTTCACTCTAGGTTCCTAACCGCTCATTTCTCATTCCAGGGTTTAGGAGCCATCATTTCAATTTCTTGGAACGATTCAGAATGGGCAGCGCTAGCTCTCAGGTACTTCAGCCCCCTTGCCGGGAAACAGAGTTGGCTTTTTGGACTTAAGTAGAGGAACCGACCACGCCAGGAGCCGATATCCCAGCAGAACAGCCACCACCGCCGCGTAGCGTAAGGGTTTTGTCAGGTCGGCCTTGACCAGCCAGATGTAGTGAATCACCCCAGCCACGGCACTGACATAAATCAGCCGGTGCAGCAGGTTCCATCGCTTACCGCCCAACCGCCGAATCCACCCACTGGTGGAAGTAATCGCCAAAGGAATGAGCAGCACGAAGGCAGTAAATCCCGCAGTGATAAAGGGACGCTTGGCAACGTCCTTTACCATCTCGCGTAGGTTGAAGAACTTGTCGAGCCAGATATAAGTCGTGAAATGCAACAAGCCGTAGAAGAAGGCAAACAACCCCAACATCCGCCGTAACCGGATCAGCCAGTACTGCCTGGTCAGCCTCCGCAAGGGGGTAACCGCCAGGGTCACACACAGAAAGATCAGAGTCCAATCACCGGTGAAGTGCGTGATGAACTCGATGGGATTGGCGCCCAAGCCACCCGAGTAAGCCTTCCAGGCGAGCTGAATCAGCGGCCCCAGGCAGGCAGTGAAAATTACGACTTTGAGCCAGCGCATCATCAGAAATATCTTTTCAGATCCATTCCAGAGTAAAGGCTGGCCACCTGATCTCCATAACCGTTGAACATCAACGTCGGACGTTTCAAGAATTCTCCCAGCCGCCGCTCTCGTGCCTGGCTCCAGCGCGGATGATCCACATTTGGGTTCACGTTGGAATAAAAGCCATATTCGTTCGGGGTGGCTTTGTTCCAGGTATTGATTGGCTGTCTCTCAGTAAACGCAATCTTTACGATGGCTTTCGCGCTTTTAAACCCATACTTCCACGGCACGACAATACGTAGCGGAGACCCGTCCTGATTAGGTAAAAGCTCGTCGTACATCCCGAAGCAGAGAAGCGTGAGAGGATGCATGGCTTCGTCCAGCCGCAGGCCTTCCACGTAGGGCCACTCCAGCACCCGCTCCCGCTGCCCGGGCATCTGGCCCGGGTCGTACACGGTGGTGAACTCCACGAACTTCGCTTTTCCCAGCGGCTCGACTTGCTTCAACAGAGTGCTCAAGGAAAATCCCACCCACGGCACGACGATCGACCAGCCCTCCACGCAGCGGTGACGGTAAATGCGCTCTTCCGGCGAGGCCAGCTTAATGATCGAATCCACGTCGAGAGTTTTCTTCTTGGCTACCAGGCCCTCAATCTTGACCGTCCACGGCCGCGTGCGGAAGTTCTTGGCTAGTTCCGCCGGGCCCTCCTTGTCGGTGGAGAACTCGTAATAATTGTTGTAATGAGTGACATCCTTAAAAGGCGTGATCTTCTCATCCGTGCTGAACCGGCTTTTTTGAATGCCGTCAATCTTGGTGCCCGCCAATGCCGGTTGCCACGGTGAAGCTGGTTCTTTAAGCAACCCGCCTGCAAGGGCTGTCGCCCCGGCCACCACCGCACCGCCGAGAAAGGCTCGCCGGTTTAAATAAAGTCCTTTTGGCGTGATTTCAGACGAAGGCATGTCAGCCGGCTTCTTAATCAACATGGAAGGATTCCCCAGACTGCGCTAGGACTATCTTCTTACAGATAAGACGCAACTGGACGAGAAAAGTTGCACCGCTTGCGAGGCTCGTCTTCGAGGATTCGAGATATCAAAGGGCACGCTCCGCCTGCGCCGTCTGAAAAACGTGCAAACAGCGTGCTTTAGCCCGTCTACGCCATCTCCATACGCAATACTTCGCGCACCTTGCGTGACAAGCTCTGGAGGGTGAAGGGTTTTTGAAGGAATGCTGTCCCGGGTTCGAACCCACCCTGATGAACGATTGCATCCTCGGTATATCCCGAAAGGAATAACACCCTGGTCTGGGGATGTGTCTCGGAGAGTTGCTTGGCGAGTTCTCGCCCGCTGATCCCAGGCATAACCACGTCCGTGATTAGCAGGTGGATCGGTTCCGTGTAGGTAGTCGAAATCTTCAGCGCCTCTTCTCCATTTTCGGCTTCAATGACTTTGTACCCACGAGACTCAAGTGTCTCTTTCACCAACTGCCGCACCGATTCTTCATCCTCCACCAGCAGCACGGTCTCCGTGCCGTGCATAACGCTGCTGCACGGCTTGACTGTATCGGTCGGCTGGGCAGCTTCTTCTACTCGCGGCAAGTAGATTCGAAAAGTCGTCCCCTGTCCTAGTTCGCTTTGCGCGAAGACGTAGCCTCCGCTCTGCTTCACGATGCCGTACACCGTGGATAATCCGAGGCCCGTGCCTTTTCCTTTCTCCTTGGTGGTAAAGAAGGGTTCGAAGATTCGCGACAAGGTTTCTTTGTCCATGCCGCAACCGGTGTCGCTCACCGAGAGCATGACGTAAGGGCCGGGGTTGATGTACGTATGCTCCCGCCGATAGGAGTCATCCAGGTGAACGTTGGCTGTTTGAATGATGATCTTGCCCCCATTGGGCATAGCATCTTTGGCGTTGACCACCAGGTTCATGATGACCTGTTCGATCTGTCCAGCATCGGCGCGAGTGTGGCCCACCCCGGGAGCCAGTCGTGTCGTGAGTTCGATGTTCTCGCCAATCAGAGGGCTCAGCAGGCGCTCCATATCCGAAACGATGGTGTTCAGATCCACTACCTTCAATTCCAACAGCTGCTTGCGGCTGAAGGCGAGCAGTTGCCGGGTCAAGGTAGTCGCCCGATCGGCGGCCTGTTGAATAGCCTCCGCCTTGTGATGCAGCATGTTATTGGGGTCCAGGTGTTCCAGCAAAACTTCGGTATAACCGCTGATAACCAGAAGCAGGTTGTTGAAGTCATGGGCTACGCCGCCTGCCAGCCGTCCCACGGCTTCCATCTTTTGTGCCTGCCGGAACTGGTCTTCAAGGACGCGCTTCTCGGTGACATCCTCGGCGATAACTTCCAGGAGTCCTTCCGGCTCATCTCCACTCGCAACGGCGCGGCCGCTCAGACGGACCGTAATGAAGGTTCCGTCTTTCCGTTTCCATTTGATTTCGAAGTTGTCCAGCCGCCCTGCCCGCTTGCACTCGGTCATTACACGGGCCTGTTCCTCAGGGTCGAGAAACACGTCGCTACGCGGATCTAGAGCGAGCACCTGCTCCGCCGACTGATAGCCCAGCATGCTCACCAGTGCTGGGTTTACGTCCAGGAACTTGGCTTCCAGGTTTGCCCGGTAGATGCCATACACCGCACTCTGTACCAGCGATCGGTAGCGTACCTCCGATCGCCGCAAGGCTTCTTCATTGCGCTTGTGTTCGATCGCACTCGCCAGTTGTTGCGAAACATAGGTCAGGATTTCCTTGTCCTTCTCACCATAGCGGACATTATCTGCGTAACTCTGGACTGCGACCACGCCCAAGGCGCTGTTGCTCCCCTTCAGTGGCACGCCCAGCCAATCTACGGAAGGCGCGCCAATCGGGTTCACTTCTCCCTTGCGGACCAGTTCATCGAAAATCGCCGGCGTTACTAACTGCGGCTCTCCGGTGCGCAACACGTATTCCGTCAACCCTCTCGCCAACTTGCGCGGCGCTGGCGGCACGTCTTCTTCGTCTACGAAGTAGGGAAAGCTCAGGTATTGTGTGCCCGGATCATAAAGGGCGATATAGAAGTTCCGCGCATGCATCAGTTCGCCAACAATGGTGTGAACGGCCGCGTAGAAGCCGCTCAGGTCTTCCGCTGAGCTGGTTTTTTCTGCGATGCGGTACAGCGCAGAACTCAGAGCCTCGGCACGCCTCCGCTCGGAGATATCGCGATAGATCGCGTACAGCGCTACTTGGCCGCCTCCCACACTCACTGGAGTGCCCAGAACCGACACGTCTACCAGGGACCCGTCTTTCCGCCTTCGCCGGGTTTCCAGGTTCACCTTGCGTCCTGAGGCCAAGGTCTTTGCCATTGCGTTCGCCTCGGCACGCCGATCGGGTGGAACGATCAGGGACTCGATTTTCTGGCCCAGAGCTTCCGCAGCCGTATAGCCGAACATGCGCGTAAATTCGCTGTTGATTCGCACCACACGGTGATTTGTGTCCAGAAGAGTGATAGCCTCCGGCGCGCCTTCCACCAGCTGCTCCAGATGCGCGCGCTGGATCTCAGGGCTGTCTTCCGCCCCCTTTTGCTCGAAGGGTTCTTGGGTTGTGTTTGCTTCCGTGTCGGCGTGAGATAAGGACGGAGGCGCCCCGCTTTCCAATGCCGCCTTGAGGAACCTGGCGCGCAAAACGGCGGCATGCTGAGCGGTCTGGGTGATCTTGCCACCCATCGGGAAGTCCTCCGGAATCGGCTCTCTACGCGATGTTAGCTGCCGTTTTCCACAGCCGAAAGGTTACCGAGGTAATTGCTTTCACGGCATTCCCTTGTTGAAATGTCGCCATTCGGAAGCCAGCATCAGCCCGCAGCTCGGCGATGGATCGCGCGTGCAGGGCGAATGTGCGTGCGTGAGAATCGATTTCCGCGCTGGAGGTATGGGCGCAAGCGCCAGAAACAACCCCGAAGAGCCTGCCCGGAGCGAAGTCGAAGGGGGTGTCGCGAAAATAGTTCAGCGCCTCGGCGCTGGGATCAAGTGGAAAACGGGAACAAGTCGGGGAGGGACGACACAAGTTCCCACCCACACACTAATGCTCAAACCAGGTTATCATCAAGGTTTTGAAGTAATTACGTGCTGAGCGGGAGGATGCTGCAGGCCCGCCGGAGGGCTTCCTTCTGCGCCGCATCCATGGCCAGGAATTCAAGTCCGTATTGAAACCCATCCTTGTAACGCACGATAGCCCGCAGCTTGGTCGGTTGACGGCTGAGCGGCAGAGTGAACTCCAAGCCCACAACTTCCCCAAGTTCCAGGCCTCCCGTCAGGGTTCCCCCGATACCTTCCTGACCGATCATTGTGGACCTTCCCCAGACTGTGCTGTTCACGCCGGCGCGGAACACGTGCACCACTATGCGAACATCCAGCTGGTACCGCGGGAAGCGTCGCATGGAGCGCGAAGATCTTTTGGGCGCTGGGGCGTTCATGTTTCGTCTCTCTAGCTAGCTCCCGTCATCGGAACACAGCCTAATTCCCGTGCAGAGGATATCCAGGTTCAAAGGGATTTTTCCCGCCAACCTTGAGTACGGTAACGCCACTCGTAATGGAGTACACATCCACTAGACCGACAGCCCCGGGGATCGACTCCACCTTCCGAACCAGGTCCTGCTCCGACGAGGCGACCACAATCGCCGGATGGTTCGCTCTGCCATGGTTGGCCGAAGCGATGAGTGCTCTAATTTCGCCCGGCTTCTGCTCGTAAACCTTCTGCAAGACAATTTTCATCTCGCTAGCTTCCGGGTCGAGGATAACGATTGTGACCGGCTTGCCGTCGGACCAGCGGTTCAACTGCCCCCTGCAAGCCTTTGCCAGGTCCGCCATCGTGATCGATTGCAGACCGTTTCCCTTATTCGAAATCAGGGCGACATCCTTCGCTTCAGCGAACGAACCTCCGCCGACCGACAACAATGCGCACATCAGGATAAGACGACAACCGAACACACTTCTCTCCGGCCAGCTAACTCTGGCGCTACCGATTGTCTCCTACATCCCTACGGTGCCTCAACGGCAAGGAAGGCCATGTACCATCAGTGTCCGTTATCGCAGGAGTTGTGGATCAGAACTGAAACATAAAGATCCGCCGCATCTGGGTCAACTTGCGGCTCTGCACGCGAGATCCTCCGCGGCCAGAGGCCGCTTCAGGACGGCGCTATGCTGTGGGTCTTCTGAATCAACCGGCAAGAATCAACGATGAAATCCGCGCATCTGTAGTTAAAATACGCATTCGCCTGGGGGGAACCTATGTTCTGCAACCAATGCGGCGGACCGCTACAACCGGATTATCGTGTCTGTCCGAAATGCGGAAATGTCATCCAGGGAACCGTGGCTGTCCCTCAGCAGGGACGAGTCGCGCGCCACCTGCAGATCCTGGCGACCCTCTGGATCATCGTTGGCTGTCTCTGGCTAATACCGGCAGTGGGCATGCTGGTCCTGGGCAGCGTAGCCCATCTGTTCATTCCCATGGGGGAAAGCATGGCACGCACGCTCGGTCCCTTCGTATTACATGTAATGGGAGGTATTTTCTTGCTGGTAGCGGCGGGCGCCTTCTGTGTTGCCTGGGGTCTGTTCCAACGGCGTCCCTGGGCCCGTACCGTGACCCTGGTTTTGGGATTCCTGGCGCTTTTCCATCCACCGTTCGCGACTGCCCTCGGCATCTACACCCTCTGGGTACTCCTGCCGGAATCCTCTCAACGAGAGTACGCCAGCATGGCCCAACAGCCCTGAACCCGAAGCTAATGGGGTATTTTTCGTACTGACCACTAACCACTACTTATACTGCGCCACCGACAGCACATTCCCATCCGGATCCTTGAGCCACGCGACCTTGTCTCCGCCGGGCGCCGTCCAGATTCCCAATTCCTGATCCTGAATGAAAGGATACTTTTCAAAAGCCACACCCCGTTCGCTAAGCCACCTGACCACGGCCTGGATATCTTCTACTTCCCAGCCTAGAACGGTGTATTGGGCGGGAACGAAGTTTGCGCCTTTCGCAATGCGAATTGTGTTTTGCCCGGCCATCATCACCAGTGCGAATTGGTCATCGCTGACAAACTGGAATCCCAGTTTGCCCTCGTAGAAGGCTCTGGCTTGTTTAGAGTCCTTGGTGGGAACGAAACCAACCATTTTGCCCGACGTTAACATTCACCCTCCCTGCGACTGTGCTCTTCCCAGCCTCCGATAGCAACCCAATGACAATGAGACAATATCCAAAGAAGCCGAAAGATGAAACTTCCCCCCATGTCCCTGCCGAAGTTCGCAGTCTTACTTCTGTGTGCATGCCCGACGTTTAGCCCAGCCTTCGCGCAGACCACCCCTTCGGCGCCTCACCTAACTTCTCACCCTGCGCAAACCCTGGCTGTCGCGGTTGCTGATGAGAACGGCGTCGCGGTTTCCTCCGCGCGGGTTTCGGTGCAACCTTCTCCTGTGGCCGCGTGGGTCTGGTGCGTGACTGATTTCGCAGGCCGCTGTTTCTTCCGCGGGCTTGCTCCTGGCAGCTACCAACTGAGCGTGCAGAAGCAGGGTTTTTATGCCGTGACCGGACAAAGTGTTGAAGTAGGCCAGGTGCCGACCCTGGATGTAAAACTGTTTCACGTCCAGGAAATTCATGAGGTCGTGAATGTGGTGGAATCGCCGCCCGGCATCGATCCCGCGCAGACCGCATCCAGCGAACAGTTGACGAATTTGGATGTCGTCAACATTCCTTACCCGGCGACCCACGACTATCGCAACATCCTCAATTTCGTTCCGGGCGTGGTGCGTGATAATGGAGGGCAGCCCCACATTGCGGGTGCCCAGACCTACCAGACGCTGACTCTATTCGATGGCTTCAACCTCACCCAGCCGGCAAATGGCCTGCTGCTCCTGCGCGTCAGCACCGACGCCATTCGCTCCATTAATACCGAGGACAGTCGCATTTCAGCGGAGAAGGGCAAGGGCTCAGGCGGCGTACTGAGCATCAACACCGGTATCGGCGACGATCACTTCCGTTTCACGGCAACCAATTTCCTTCCCTCGGCCCAATTCAAGAAGGGGCTGCACTTCAACAATGTTATCCCGCGCGTCACATTTTCCGGGCCCATCCGTAAAGGAAGAATCTGGTTCTTTGAAGGTATCGACGGCGAATACCAGAACATCATTATTCCCGAGCTGCCGAATGGCGCGGATAACGATCATTTCTGGCGAGTCGGCAATATTGCCAAACTCCAGGTCAACCTCGCCGCCGGAAACATTCTGACTGCCAGCTACCTGCTGAATTACCAGCGCGACCAATATCCGGGCATCTCGATCTTTACTCCTCCCTCTGCTACGGCCAGGGACACCGAGTCAGGCCACTTCGCGATGGCCAAAGACCAAATCTATTTTTCCAGCGGGCAGCTATTGGAATTCGGTTTCAACTTCGATCAGTATGCGTCGGAGATTCAGCCCCGAGGCTCTGAGCCGTACAGGTTCAGCGACCGCGGAGTACAAGGCAGCTATTATCTGACGGTAGACACAATCGCCCGCCGCTGGCAGGGGCTAGCGAACCTGTCGCTCGCGCCTCGCCAATGGCACGGACGGCATGAGTTCAAGGTCGGCATCGATCTCGACCGCCTCGCCTATAATCCGAGGATTCAGAGAAACCCGATGTCCTTCTTGCGGGTCAGCGTGTCGCCAAATCCCCCGCCAGACTGTTTTTCGGCAGCGTCCCCTTGTGCGCGCTATTCGACTTTTTCTATTGGTCCGCAGCGTGAACTGCACAATGTCGAAATCGGCAGCTACGGTCAGGATCGCTGGTCCTTGACTAAACGTCTGTTGCTGGAGGCCGGCCTGCGCTTCGACTGGGATGAAGTCGTTCGTCATCCAGTGCTGTCGCCGCGGCTGGCGGGGGCTTATGTTCTCGACGAGCAGGGCAACACAAAACTGTCCGCCGGGATTGGCACCTTCTATGACGCGACCAATATGGTGCTTGTTTCCCGTCCTTTTGCCGGTCAGCGCTTCGACTACTTTTTCGACAATAGCGGTACTCTTAACTGTTTCCCCTCGCCCAACCCGTGTCCTACTAAGACGACCTTCACGGTGGACCAGAACGCATTGCATGAGCCCCGTTTTCTGAACTGGAGTGTGGCACTCGAGCAGAAGCTGCCCGCTGAGGTCTACCTGAAGGCGGAATATATCCACCGATGGGGTACCCACGGCTTCGTATTCAATACCCTGCCTGGCTCACCCTTGTTTAGCGGCGACTACGTTCTCCAGAACACGCGCCGGGATCACTACTCTTCTTTCCAGCTCGCCGCGCGCAAGGCGTTCCGCAAAACCTACCTGGTGACTGGCTCCTACATGTATTCCAGGACCCGCTCCAACCAGGTGTTGGACTTTAATGTGGACAATCCCATTTTCAGCAGGCAGCATCCCGGTCCCTATCCGTGGGACGCACCCAACCGCTTTCTGACCAGCGGGATCTTGCCTGCAAAGATTCCAATCCTAAGAGGAATAGATATCGAATATTCCGGCGAAGCCCACACCGGCTTTCCCTTTTATGTCGTAAACAACCAGCAGGAAGTGGTTGAGCTTCCCGGATCGCGGCATTTCCTGCGCTTTCCGCGCTACCTTTCCCTCAACCTTTTCGTGGAGAAGAGATTCAAATTTCGAGGGCGCTATTGGGCGGTTCGCGGAGGTTACACCAACATCACGGGCCGGGCTAACCCGGTCGCCGTAAACAACGATATAGATGATCCGAGTCACTTCCTGACCTTCGGCGGCTTCACCCGCCGCGCCTTCACTGCGCGTATCCGTTTGCTGGAACGTAAGTAGAAGAAGGCGTGAATTGCCATTCCTGGGGCTCATTCTGGCGGCAGGTGCGGGCAAATTCTCCCCAAGAATCATCTCTCCCCGGGGTACAATGCTTGCCCGCACCGCCATACCGAGCTGCTGTCGTCACAGTTGTCGCGCCCAGGAATCGAAAGACTGCTCTGCCTAACTGGCAGCTCCGATCCTGAGATGATCCCCAAACAGCTGCCGTTGCCGTGCTCGGGAATCTCTACAGCATTTACCTGACGCGACGCTGTCCAGCTCTGCCCGGCAACGTGACAACCTCCTGCCAGTAGGTTCACAATAGGGGACGACAAAAACTGAGGATGGCAAGCTGCTGTTCTCCTGAATCCTTCACCGACTTCCGGTCATCACTTACCCTCTGGAGGAATGAATGGCACACGAACTACCCCCTTTGCCGTATGACTACTCCGCTCTGGAACCCTACATTGACGAGAAGACCATGCACCTGCATCACGACATGCACCATGGTGCCTACGTCAAGAACCTGAACACTGCTCTGGAGAAGTATTCCAACCTGCAGTCAAAGAATGCGGAAGAATTGCTGCGCGATCTCAACGCAGTTCCGGAAGACATCCGCACCACCGTCCGCAACAACGGCGGCGGTCACGTGAACCACACCATGTTCTGGAAGATCATGAAGCCCAAAGCTGGCGGCGACCCCAGCGGTCCCATTGCCGACGTGATCAAGAAAACCTTCGGTACGTTCAAGGACTTTCAGGCCAAGTTCAACGATGCTGGAGCTAAACAATTCGGCAGCGGCTGGGTGTGGCTGGCTGGCAAGCCCAACGGCGATGTCCAGATCATCGCTACTCCCAACCAGGACAACCCGCTTTCGCAGGGGCTTTATCCGATCTTCGGCAACGACGTCTGGGAGCACGCCTACTATTTGAAGTACAACAATCGCCGGCCCGAATATTTGGCTGCGTGGTGGAACGTGGTCAACTGGAGTGAGATCAACAAGCGTTACGAAGCCTTCAAGTCTGCCAACGAACCAGCGATGGCCCATCGCTAACTAAAGGAAGAACTGTGTGGGGACGGGTCTGTGACCCGTCCCTACAGCTTCCGATTTACCCAACTTTGTCATTCTCTGCCTCGTCCCAGTCGTGGAAGGCGCCTAGGAAAGATCCTGCGGCCGCCGGAATACCCATTCCAGCGCCTGCCGCGCTTGCTTAGCATCTGGAAATCCCGACGCAGCCACTGCACCTTCAATTACTCTTTCGATTTCGTCACTACGCAGAACCCCCGTGCAATCCTCGACTTCCGCGAGAAACAACATGAAATGCGCCAGCCGGACAGTAAGGTCAGGATTAAGTTGGCGCTCGCGTACCGCATGCGAGAGTTGCTCAAAACCCTCACCCCCCAGCACCAGTTGTACGATCTCGTTACCATGGGTTCTTGCCATAAGAACAGAAACCCCTAACTCGGCCGAAACGTTCGGCGCAATCGATTTTGAGAACCCCTGCCAGGACACGCCTTGCCGTGGGCATCCTGGGCAGCTGGTGCGGGCAGGGATTTATCCCAATCCGCCCCTGAATTGGGGGCCTGCCTCATGCGGTCCAACTGCCCAGGGCGTGCTCCGCTCTCCCAAGCACAGTGCGGAGCAAACTCAGCTCCGAAAGCCAGAATCAATGACTGGAAGAGCGCTTTAGCAGAGGCGAACGCAGACTAGATCCAGCAGATTCAAGCACTCTAAGCGGTGCAAGGCTAGATCATGGCAGCAAATGCCAAGGCTCAGACGGCTAACAATGTGCAGCAGCGCGTGAAACGCGGGTTGTGCTAGAAGGACATGCTGGCGCAGAAGGCCATCAACGTCGTCACGGTTATCGGGGGTCACCAGGACGGTCGCCACCGACACAATCACCAGCAGAGCGACAGCGGTTTTGAGAAAGGTCCCCACTTGGGCTTTTGTATAGCGCTGGAAATAGGCTCATGTCAATACCACCGACATACCACCGACTGCCGATACGCGCCCCGCCCCGCCAACCTCCATCAAAACGGAAAGATCGAGGTTCTATGGTCCAGCGAAACCGAAGCAAGAAAAGATGGGTTGAAGGTAAGAACCGATTCCACGCATCCGCCAGCAGGATGATTCACCAAGAATGGGGCGACGATTGCTCGCACGTTGGCTTCGAAGAGAGTCTCACCAAAGGGTCCCGGTTCGGGGATGCGGATGCTCACCTACTTCATCAATCGTGGAGGACGCGGTCTAACTGCCGAGCGCCGGGCTGAGCGGCAGAAAGCGAAATCTCTGCTCGCGAAGCGGGTGGGGCAGGAGCGGAAAGCCCGTAAGCGCAAAGCTGCAGCGTGATTGACGCAGCTGCCTGCATCTTTTTGCAGCCCGTGCTATCCCGCCACACTCATCTCCGCCACAGGCCCGGTGCGCCGCCACTCTTCGTATCCAACCGCCGCATAATGGATGGCGCGGTCAAAGAATCCCTCGAGCAGTTCCAGCAATTCAAGGTGGCTAAAGACCTCCGGCGGGCGGTCCATTCCCGACTCCCGGTTAACGAACTCCCAGAGGTTCTCCTTGGTCAGAATGATGGCCCACATAAGTTCGCTCAGGGGCACTCCTTGCGCCGCCCGGCGTCCGCCAACCTCCCGGTAGCGGCGCTCAAGTTCAATCTCTCTCTTGCCCAGCAGCCATTCCCCAAGATGGTGATAGATCTCATAAACCCTCTGCTGTAACTCCTCAGGCGGCACTTGGGAATATCCGCTGAGCCGCGGCGAGCTGCGAACCCTGGCCAGAAGTCCGGCGGCCAGCGCGTCCGAGTGGGTCTCGATCAGCCGAACGAGCCGATAGGTCAGCAACATATCCCCCTCGCTTTCACTCTTGCTCTTGCACGTGAAGGGCTCAAGCGAGTCCGCCGACGCCGTATCGTCTGCCTTATTTGGCAACAACTTGCGGAGAAGGCCAGAGGCGGCCGGGCCCGCCACTACTGCACTCTGCAAGACCACGCTGCAAATCGCAGTACCGCCGATCGCCGCGCCAGCGGTAACCAGGACTTGCCCGCTTCCCGCCATCCAAAAGTCCGATAATCCTTCCTTTTCATCGAGCATCTAATCGCTATCCCTCGCGGATAACAAATTGGGCCCGATTCCCAGTGCACCGGCATTAGGTAACCCTTCGATTGGAGCGCTAACTATGGATTGGATCGGCTGGGTGGCGACCGTTGTCTTTGCAATCTCTTACTTGTTCCGGGAACCCGCCAAGTTGCGCTGGATCCAGGCCATTGCTGCGCTCTTGTGGCTAGGCTATGGCCTTGCCATTCACGCGCTCCCCGTAGTGGTGGCCAACGCCATTGTGGCCTCGGCGGCTGCGTATTCCTCATTCCAACTCTTGCGAGAAAAGAGACGGCAAAAGCTTGGGCCCGACTGTTCTCTAGATGAGGAATGAAGTGTGGACGATTTGGCGGCTGTAACTTTAGCTTGCTGCTTTGCGCATCAGCTTCTGGTTGTAGCCCCCCACTTGATGCGCGACGTATCGTGGCAGGTGCGGTTCGAGCCTCTCCACGATTTCTATTCGGTTTTTCCAGAGAAACTGCTGGACTGCACTCTTGGGTTCTTTGGCTGTCATCTTCCGTCGCCATGGCCAGGAAGTCATGACATGACAACAAACACACAGCACTTGGGTCAGTTGCACAGTCTCCAGCATGCCTTGAATGGCCAAGTGCTCCGCGCCCTCTATGTTCATCTTCAGGAAGTGGATTCGGCTCAAACCTAAGCGCTGACGAATTTAGTCTACGGTTGTGGCTGGAACCGGAATTCCCATTGCAGTGCCTGGCTATGGCCGGGTGTTGATAGGCGAGATAGCCACCGGAGGTCTCGTGCATCCAGATCCCCTGGGGTCATAAAATATTCTCTCCACGCCCTTGCCGCTCCGTTTGGCGAGGTAGTTCACGAGAGGAACAAGGAGCAATCGGAGTCCTGGTTGGTCGAACAGCCTTTTCACGTGGTCCAGGAATGGCGTCGGATTGGGCGACAACATTTGGCTCATCATTCTGATGGAGAAACGATGTCCGGCGCTGCGATGGTGATGAATGAACATCCTTGCCGGTCACACTCTCAAAATGGGAGATTGCATCTGCCGGCGCGCATTAGCGCCCGTCTCGCGTTATCTCGTGCCTGTCGGGCCGTCCGGCACATCCATGCCATAGATGACAATGGTTCGTGATCGACGGACACTTCGAAGCCGAGAGCTTCTGGGAGTTCGTTGCGAGGCGCATCAAGTTGCTGGCGCGCAAGCAGACGAAACATGCCACAAAACCGCGCGCACGTGCCGCCGCCGCCCGTTGAAGTTCAACGAGAGCGAAGAGCCTTGCCCTCCAGGCAAGCTATTCACTGCCTGGCTTCCGCTGCTCGTATCCCGCACAGGAAAGCACCGGCAACCGCGGATATTTTTCGAAACGAGGGTCAGTGAGTGCAAGCCGGCAAAAATAAAACACTGAGTTGCGGTCCGAGCGGACCACGCGGGCATGGATGCAATCCCTGCACAAACCGGGCGGCTGCGAGTTGATCTCCGCGGACACCTGCGCAGAATAGCATCCTTAAGTCTGGAACGAGAGTCGTAACGCGGCCAGGAAGTCCGCCAGTGTGACGTGCGTCACGCTGGTCAGTGACAGCGATAACCTCGCCGTCTTCGCCCGGAAATGTAATATCTTTGACAGCCTTCCCCCATGCTGTGACCAAAGGCAGGAGCAAGCAAAGTGACGAGGAATCAGAGGATCCCTGGCCGCTTAGGGGAGTCATTTGCACACAGCCCGCATCCGATGTGGGTTTTTGACCAGGAAACGCTGGCTTTCCTGGAAGTCAACGACGCGGCCGTGCGGCGCTACGATTACACTCGCGAGGAGTTTCTTGGCATGACCATCCTGGACATCCGTCCGGTCGAGGACGTTCAGATGCTGGTGAATATCGCCCTCCGCCCTCCGCCCCCAACGCAAAGGCCCAACCCACGGCCAACGCTGGAGACACCGGCGCAAGGACGGCCGCGTGTTCTGGGTGGAAATCACAAGGGAAGAAGTGCGCTTTCAAGGCCGCCCTGCCGAAGTTGTCCTTGCCATAGAGGCCTTGCCATGCGACGAATGCGATGCCGACCAGCCCGCCGCCTTCGCCCTGTAATGGCGCGACAACCCGCTCGGTAAGCCCCACCTGGACCTCGACTTGCGTAACTAGGACGTCGATCCAAGATGGTCTAGGCTGACGTAGATACGGAGTACTACTCACTATGAGAATAGCTGCAGTAATCGGTGCGTCAATACTGGGCCTGCTTGTAGGAACAACTACTTTGGCAAACGCACAGCACGGCCGCGAGGACGGCCGGGAGTCTGGTTCCCAGAAGCAACATGGAAACAAGCACCAGGAGGAGCGCGGGCGCTCGTCTGTCGAGCACTCGGATCGACACCATGCGAATGGGCCGGAGCGGCGCGAACAACATGCTCACGAAACACACCGGGCTAACCAGGACAGGTCTGAACGGCAGAGGGCACATGACCGGTCGGCGCATGGGCCGGAACGCATGAACGAGGCGCGCTGGCATGAACGGGAACAACACTCCAGACCGCGAGATGTCTGGGAGGACCATCGTGCCCAGCATTGGCAGCGCGAACATCATAGTTGGCGCGAACGCGGAGGCTACCGAGGCTATCGTATTCCTGAAGACCGCTTTCGTGCCCACTTTGGCCGCGGACATTGGTTTCGCGTTCACAGCGTTCCCATCATCGTCGTGGACGGACATCCCCGATTTCAGTACGCAGGCTTCTGGGTCAGTCTGGTTGATCCGTGGCCGGAATACTGGTCGCGTACCTGGTACGAGACCGACGACGTTTACGTCGACTACGTCAGTGATGGCTATTACATGTACAACCGGCGCCATCCCGGAGTCGCTATTGCCGTCAACGTCTCGTTCTAACCGGCAACCAGAGATCCCTTAACGTCTCGGCGAGGTGGTTTCGCGCCGATTAGGCGGTTGCGGTAGCCAGGGGTTGCCGCTCCTTCGCTCCCATGATGATGAGCCACAGCATGATGGCCAACTCACCGAACATGACGGGGAAGGCCCAGTTCGAGACCGTCGACTCGTATTGCGGACACAATATCCCCGTAACACTTTCCGCCAGGTAGGCGAAGCAGTTGAGCATCAGCCAGACGCCTAGGATGCGGGGCAGGAACCGCGACCTATACACCAGAAGGCCGAAGGGCAACAGCCAGAGTCCCCAAAAGACCTCATTCACCAGCACCCCGTGGCCATGTAGGCGGAGAAACAGCATGGCCAGAGCGTCGCGCTGCAGCTTGTCGAAGACGGTCAGAAAATCGGCGCCGCGCACGAGCACCAGCGCCGCAGCATCGTTGATCGTGTTGAGGAAAGAGATAGGCGTCACCATCAGGGCGCCGAGGATCACCACCAGCCGAGCCAGTCCCTCGTCCACTCCCTCGAACAGCCGGTAAAGAGCCAGCGTGAGGAAGATGACCATGGTCGCGGTGAACAGATCGCTGAGAATGCCCAGGCGGAACAGGGTCTCGTGCGCGGCGATGTTGTTGGCCGTCGCCGTCGCGTCCCCATGCACAAACAGCTTATTGGGGATGTAGATGAGGCGCAATGGCGCGGTCATGAGTGTGAGATAGAAGAGCCCTGCGACTCTGGCGTTTTTGCTGAGCGAGGTCATGTGTGCTCCGTTTCGGCGGGAGTCTAGCAGGAGGTACGGGGCACGGAGCTAAAAAGTTTCCGAACCGGTAGGGCGCAGCTTTAGCTGTGCCGCCAAACGAGGAAATCAGGAACAGACGCGACCTCGCAGAAATGCCAGACATACGCCAGCCGCCACCCTCTCTTTCGATAAGCCAATGTCGTGGGAACTGTCGGTGAATCACAGGGGCGTCTGCGTCGCGTCCTACTGGATGAGTTCACGTCCGGCAGCACCGCCAAGAGAATCATGATCGGACTCGGCGCTGGGCGCAGCACTGTCGATTGCCATTTACTCATCCAGAATGCCGAAGAGAAGAGCTGTTCAACAAGAGGATCCGGGTGCGCGGAAAACTTGGCCTGGAGATCAGGGCGGCAACACGCAGCGCCGGCAAGCGGTCAACAGCTTTGAGCAGAAGGTGCTGGAAGAAATTGAGGGACTAGAGTAAGGATTGCTGTGCAAACCCGACCTTCTTAGAGAAAATGCATCCCGAGCAAACGTGCTCTTTGCGCGAGTCGGGGGACGCGCTTTTCACCGGGTAGGGCACAGCTTTAGTCAACTGTGCCGCCAAAACCAGCAAATCCGGAACCGACGCCGCCGAGCCTTCTCGGCGGCCCGGAGTGCCCCACGTTTCTCGATTTTCGAAACCAGGGATGGTAGCCTGGAGTCTCGCGAACCGGTAATCACCCGCGTCCCGCAACAAGCGCGAGACACGGGGCAGCCCGCGTGCTCTAGTTTGATTTTTCCAGAGCGGCAGTCAGATGTGCCTCGCTGCCCGCGTCACTCGATATCTCTCGCGACCAGTCTTTATACCCCGCCATCTTGGCCCCGATCGTATGTTTCCCCGGTTTCAGCTTCAGGGTTGCCGGACTGTTTCCGTAAAACACGTTGTCGACGTACACATCGGCCCCCTCAGGAGTAGTCGCAACGCTCACCGTACCGATGGCTTCGCCGGACGCCGCGCTCGCTGTCGAAGCCTGGCTCGCGTTCTTCGGTTCCGCCGACTCTTTGTTCACGCTGGTCGTGAGGCCAACGGGAATGAATTCCCTGTCTTTTTCGCCGACCGAAACCGGAGCCCCTGTGACGCCCTGCAACGCCACCAGGATCGCGCGATAGTTATCCTTGTCGCCCTGCAGCAGAACGCCGGCGTTCTTGCTGTCCGGGGTGTTGTACTGGATACCGATGTAGTGCAGCCGCGTCTTGTGAAAAAGGCCAAACAGCGCCACCGGCGCGACCAGCACCGCCAGCGCCACCATGGTCCCAACGCGCCGGTGAGCTTCCTGTCCATAGCTCAGGGAGATAACCGACTTAGGCGGTATTACGAGTTGCTGCTTATCTTTGAAGTCCAGCGTGATGGCGTCTGGCGTGACCGTTAGCTTATTGTCCCAATCCTTGGGATTAACCTTCGACGCGACCGAGCCTCCGTTGTAGCGCACCCGCGTGAAGGTGTTACCTTCCGCGTAGGCCAGAAGAGATGCGCAAAGCATGACTGCCATGAAATTCGTAGATATCCCGGCCATGCTCGCAAGATTGGCGCGGTAATTATGAGTGTTGCGTTGAACGGTGTTCATTAGACTCTTCCTTTCTGGAAGACAAGATAGCGGCGAGAATGTTATCGAGGCCGACCTGGCAGAGGAGGTCCGAGCCGAGGGATCTGCTTTTCACGGGGTAGGGCACAGCTTTAGTTTAGCTGTTCCGCCAATGCCAGCAAATCAGGAACAGAGATCAGCAGGGATGCCCATCCGTTTCGCGATTTTCGAAACGTGGGATGGTGGCCTGGACTCTCGCGATCCGGTAGTCACCCGCGTCTCGCAACAGGCGCGAGACCTGGACTCCCGCAGCGTTCTTTCATTTGCCGCAACCGGGCGTGTGTAGATAGAATGCATTCTCTTTTGAAAGCAGGCATGCGTCGACGTCTTGTCTTCTCGCTCTTGGTTCTAGCCAGCGCCCTGATGACTTCGGCGCAGTCGACTCTTCCGGATACCGACTTCGAACAAGGTTCCGTCATCGACCATGTATATGTGAACCATGCTTTGAGGATCACCTGGGAGCTCCCGAAGGATTGGACGGTACAGAGCGAAGGTGGGTCGATGCTGGGAGAGAATTACCATGTTCTCTTACGCGTCCTGCCGTCCGGAATCCAGTCGCAGGATTTTATCGAGTTTAACTACTCTCGATCTGCTGATCCTATTGGCGAAGGCACGGTCTTGCAGAACAAGGGTTGGGAGCCCCTTGGTAATCCGGGATACTACACACTGGGTGGAGGGATCCCGACACATAGGAGCGATTACAAGTCGAAAAGCGAACCTACGCGCTATTTGACTCTGCTCGACGGTCAACATTACGGCTCGGTGACTCTAATTCTGAATGCCGATTCGCCTGCGCGGATCGAGGAGTTCGGGAAGTCCGCAGGGCAAATGAAGGTCCAGCCCGACTGGGGGAGCCCCGAAGCAGCGACGCCGATGTCACCCGGTTCGCAGCCGCTCCGAGTTCGAGTTTCCCAAGGCGTAAACCAAGGCTTGCTGGAACGCAAAGTACAACCGCCGTATCCTGATGCACCACGGAAGGCCCACATTCAGGGAGCGGTCGTAATGCTTGCCCATGTTTCGACCAAGGGAAAGATAAAGAACCTGTTCGTATTGTCAGGCCACCCACTTCTGAATCCAACGGCGCTCGAGGCAGTCTCGCAATGGCTATACCGGCCGTATCTGCTTAACGGAAAACCTGTCGAGGTCGAGACGCAGATCACCGTAATTTTCTCTTTGCACTAGGGAATTGAAAGCCTGCGGGTAGGATTCCTGATGGTCATAACAAGACCCCCGCCCAAGCGGAGCTTGGACGGGGCGCCCCGTTGTCACCAGGCTGCCAAGAGAAAAGCGCGGACAAGAGTGTCCGCGCCACACAAATCACGCAAATGCTAACTACAGCCGCTCGTGCTGCCGCAGCTCATGCAGCGATAGCACGAACCGTTGCGGGTCATGATCGAGCCGCAGAACGAGCAGGTCGGCGCGTCGCCCAGGTCCACGAGACCCGAAAGGGCATCGGCGGCGTGCACGG
>DATEPX010000119.1:0-8794 GCA_035272945.1 Terriglobales bacterium | reverse complement strand
GCGCGTCTTCTGAACCTCGTCGATCAGGCCAAGGCACTTAGCCTTAAATTCCGAAATGGAGATTTCCTTCATAGATTCGAATCTCTCAGATGACCTTTATTATAACCATAGTCATCTATTGAGTCAACTGCTTTTAGGCTGCCTTTAGGCCGGCGTTGCGCGGTCGTCAACAAACTCTCCAACGATGGATTACCCTTTTTGGCTAGAACTGCCTGAGCGGCGGCGGAGAACCACTCGGGTTGTGATGTGCGGTGCAAGGCCATCAAGGTATACCAAGATGGCCTTGCACCGCGGGAGATCGCCGACTGTGACGAGATATTTTGTTGGGCTATTGACACTAAATATGTCGCTTTTTAGCTATGTATTTAACGGGTATGGTACAATCAACACTATAAATGTCTCTTGTCGCCGATGACTCTTGCTGAACGTTTGAAAAACTTCCAAGACCGAGGGTTCCGAGCTGAAACAGCCGCCGTGGTGGTGCTCATCGAGGAGGCACTGCACAGCCTTTTCACCAGTTTTACGGACACGTTTGTGCTTTTCGGTGGGGCGACTCTCGTCTTGTTTTATGGAAGTCAGAGGCATTCCGGGGACATCGATCTCTTACCCAACTGTGATGAAACCCCGAAAGCTGAGAGGATCATCGATTCGATATCGCCCGCGCTTGGCGAAGTGGCACAGGCGTTAGGACTGGCTCCCTTGGCAATCAGTGCTATTGCCGATAGCGAGTATCTTCTCAAAATCAAAGTGGAATCGAAAGATCAGCGAACCCTGTTCACGATTGATGTCTCGCGGACTTCGGCAGTCATAAAAAGCGAACTCGTTGAGCGGCCGATCCTCACGGACGACGCTATCGTCAAATACCCAACCCGGAATTTGCTTCTGTTACACAAAGCCGAGGCCTTCCTGGGCAGGAAGAACGTTAAGTGTAGAGACGCTTTTGACATCAAGGTTCTGAAGGATTCAGGGGCAGAATTGGATGGGAACCTCAAATTCCATCTAGAAGACGGAGTTGTGTCGGACCGGCTCGAAGATCCGGACTCTATTAACCAACGGATTGCCGCGGTGACGCCTAAACGCCGCGAGTCTGAGCTCCGCGAATATCTTCCCGAAGACGTGTATCGACAGCTTGCAGAAAACGAATTCGACCCACTGCGGCAATCCCTGCGCGATCTATTCGCGGAGTGGCTAGAACAATGAAAACGTCACGCATCGATTGGGCGAAGTTCGTATCGGAAGAAGCTAAGGTCTCTCCACTATTGAAGTCGGATGAGATCGCCCGCCGTTTAGGAATGTCTGAGCTAGTTGTCCGCAGATCGTTTCTCAGACTTGCGAAGAGGGGTATGATCGAACACTTTGCGAAGAAGTGGTTCATCAACCTGCTTGCACGAGACTTCTCGGGCCGTGAGCTCGTGAATCTTCTCCGGCCTCGATCATACGTCTCGCTTCAAACGGTCCTACGAGAGGCAGGCATAAGCTCGCAGACGCCAGTATCGATCACGGGCGTTACTACGGGCGAACCGGCATCATTCAGTTCGGGGACGGTTTCCATAACGTTTAGACATATAAAACCGAATCTCTATTGGGGGTTCCAAGCACGTAGAACACTCTATGGGACGTACAACGTTGCAGAACCGGAGAAGGCACTGTTGGACTGGTTTTACCTGGAACGAAAGCGGGGATCTGAGCCCAACACTGACGAGTTCGACTTCCGCAAGCTAGATCGACAGAAGCTTCTGTTGTACGTGCAAAAATATCCACGACCTGTAAAGTTCGAACTGCTTGAGTCGTTGGCTCGTACTGGTGCTGTTCTTCCGAATGGGAAATCATCCACTTTGCATGAAATCAAAAGCTAGCAGCGCTGGCGCTACATGGCTGGTAGAATGTCGCGCACGGGTGCCCTGATAGGACTTGGCCGAGAGGCATCTTGGCCAGAGAAGGGCTGCGAAGCACTTCTTGGGCAAATGACAGTGACCTGTGCAAATCCCCGAATCCTTTCACACTTTCTTGCACAGTTTCACACTCGTTGTGACGCAGCGGACTCAAAAAGCTTAGAGCGTTGCCACTGCCGGCCGGCGAAGTGCCTTCTTACCTTTATTTTCCAGCACATGCATATCAAGGTGGGCAGCTCACAGGTTAGGTCCGGTGAGGTCCCGGAGGGTGCTGTTATGACGTGATGGTTACAGTTTGGCTACGGGTCCAAAGTCGGGAGCCTGGAACCCCGGCGAGGATAAGTCGTCATACATACTGATCGAGGAAAATCCGATCCGCGGTTTTCAATCACCCCGAACAAGTCGGCACTAGGCCTTCCTTGCGGGCTGTTAGAAGCTCAGCTTCAGACCAAACTGGATGACGCGGTTAGGTTCACCAATCGCGATCACCGTTGCGGAACTTGGCAATGACGATGACACGCAGCAGGTCTGGCCGAAGGAGTTGCTGAGGAGACTGGGCGAACCGGAAGTCGCATTTCGCGGGTTCTCGAAGTTAGGGTGATTCAGAATATTGAAGAACTCGGCGCGGAACTGCAAGTTAAACCGCTCTGTCAGCGCGAAATTCTTAGTGAGTCCCGAATCCAGATTCCAGAAGTTGGCGCCCTGGACAAAGTTGCGTCCCTGACCGTTTTGTCCTGGCTGCGGGATGCAGAAGTAGGTTGGCGTGTTGAGCACGTATCCTGCAGTTGAAATGCGGGTCGGAGGTATTGGCAATCAACGGGCCAACCTGATACATGACTGGCCCTTCCACGCCGCTGACGTGCTGCAGGGTTCCCTGATTGAAGGGCCCCTGGACCATGGCCGAGCTGACGTGACCCCCATTCGCGGTGCGCACGCCGCTAGTGATGGTGTAGGGTTCGCCGCTCTGATAATTGAAGATGCCAGTGAAAGCCCAGCCCCCTAGAATGTGGTTGAGCCATCCGGGCGCGCCATTCGCCAGAGGCTTTCCCCGGCCGAAGGGTAGCTCGTACAGCATGTTCGCCAGCAAGATGTGCGTGTTGTTGAAGTCCGACAGCGCGCGATCGAGCCGGAAATTGTGAATGTCGGTCGGCGTGCGGCTGTTGGTGGTGCTCAGGCCGCCGCCGGTGGCGGCGCCTGTCGGATCGACTGACATGTCATCAATGGATTTACTGAAGGTGTACGACAGGCCAAAGTCGAGTCCGCCTTCAAACCGGCGGCGCATGGCCAGGAACAGGCCGTGGTAATACGAATCGCCTCCGGAGTCCTGATAGAAGATCTGGGTGTATTGCGGATTAGGCCGGAAGTAGTTGGCCGCGAAGCCGTTGGCCACGATGTTGGTTCGATCGGCGCGGGTAGCGAAATCGCCCACATCGCCATTGGTGAGGTCTGTCGACGAGCTGCTGGTAGTCAAGAATGAACTGCCTAGCATCTGGATCAGCAGGGTCGGAGTCTGCCCCGTCACCCCCGCAGGACACCCTGTACCGTCGGCCTTGCAACCGGCAAAGAGATTCTGGCGGGCTACATTGAAGGCAGCCAGGAATGCCGCGTTGATTTTGATTTGGTTCAGGTCGTACGCGCGATACAGGTGTGTGCCGCGTTTGCCCACATAGCCCAGCTCTCCGACAACGCGCCACGGGAGTTCGCGCTGGACGGTCAGCGACCACTCATGCACGGATGGATTCTTGAGGTTGGGATCGAAGGCTCCGACATTCGGCGCTGCACCGTTTACCTGCGCAGGCTGAAGCAGTGCGGCCGAAGGCGTCGCGGTCGGCGCCGGCACGGTGGTTGGGAATCCGCCCGCGATCGTATTAGTAGTGCCGGACGGCGCCACGCAGCCGGCGGATACCGACGACACCACGCCACCGGTCCCGAGGTTGGTCACGCACTCCAGAGCGAAACCAGGCACCTTGCCGGCCATAGCGGTCACCTGGAATGTGGAGATGGTATCGAACAGCCAGGCATACCCTACGCGAACCGAGGTTTTGTTGTCGGGTGAATACGCCAATCCGATGCGCGGCCCGATGGAGCCGAGATTGGACTTCTTGAACCAGCCGTCAGCGCGGACAAAGGTAACCGGACCCTGTGATCCGTCCATGGGCTTGTCGGGCAGGAGGGTGATCTTAGCGTCGAATGGCGGTGGGTTGTATTCCCAGCGAACGCCAGCGTTCAGCGTCAGATTCTTCTTTAAGTGCCATTCATCCTGCAGGTAGAGGTCATACTGGTGAGCGCGCGTGTAAACCGTTGCGTAACGGGACGCGGTGTATGTATTGCTGGCAAAATCGGCCGCGAAGCCTTGCTCGATGACAGCCGGCATGCTGAACATAGTCACAATCGCTTCCTGCAACGCATTCGTGTCTGTCCCGCTTGGTTTAGTGGCGCCTGACCCGCTGGGAAAATTCAGAAAACCGCTCGGGCGGATCGACCGCCGGAACAGGATGCCCGGCGCCATGATCTGGCTGCCGAAGAATCCGCGGCTGTCGTTATGTATATAGAACCGGAAATTCAGTCCGGCACGGATGGTGTGCGCGCCGCGCGACCAGCTCACATTGTCCACGAACTGTGGCGTGGTAATCGCCCGCTGGGTGTGCGGTGACGCGCACAGGGGTGCGTCCATTCCTTCTGTGGTGCTCACACCCATCGAGCCGAAAATGCAATCGTCGAACCACGGCGGATTCTTCGCCAGGTCGCCAAAATTCGGGTTGGACTCGCCGAAAGTGAAGTTAAACCTGAACCGGTTGAAGCCAAAGGTGAATTCATTGACCAGACTAGGATTGAAGGTGTGCCGCCAGCTCACGGCCAGATTCCGCCCAATGCGACCCACTTCGCCGAGCGGCGGGAATCCGGGGTAAACCTTGGGGCGCGCGTTCAAGAAATCGCCCTGTTCCGTGTTGTAGTAGCTCTGGAGATAGCGACCGAAGATATTGTCGCTGGAGCTGAAAGTGTGGTCGATGCGAACCAGGTATCCCGGACCGATGAACTTGGCCGGAGGGTTCCAATTGAAAACAGCGCGGTTGAAGCCATCGCCGACGTTGTATCCATTCGGAGCTGGCAAGGCTTTCAGGGCAGCCATAATGGTGGGATCCGGCCCGGTAACACCGGCAGGAAAGTTCGCGGGATCAAAAATGTTGTAACTGTCGACGCAATTGCCCGTTACGGAGCCTCCGCAAAGCGGAACTCCGGGCAGCTGATTGCCTGTCGAATCCACCAGCCCGGGGCTGTTCTGCGTGTAGGTCCTGCCATTGAATGTGACCGCACCGCGCACGAAGCGAAAAATTCCGGTGTTCAGCAGCGTGGGCGTGTACCGGACAGGCGCGCCGAGCAGGCCGACGTTGGTGGCAGAAATAGGCTCGGTCTGAAAAATCTGGCTGCGCTGATAGCTGAAGAAGAAGAAGGTCTTATCCTTGATGATCGGGCCGCCTACATCGCCGCCGAATTGATGCAGACGCAGCGCGGGTTTGGCCTGGCCAGCATAGTTATTGAACCATTCATTGGCATTGAGCACCGTGTTGCGATGGAACCAGTAGGCGTCGCCATGAAACGCGTTGCTGCCCGGCCTGGTCGCCACCATGACATTGGCGCCGCTGTTCCGCCCTAGTTCAGCCGTAGCATCGAGGGTGACGGTTCGGAATTCCTGCACGTTGTCCGGCGTCAGGCGCTGGATGTTGCTCTGCGGGTTGGGCACGGTGGATTCGTTGGCGTCAATGCCATCGATGGTCACGTTGTGGGCGCGGTCTCGTGAGCCGAACACATGCGTATCCGAGCCCGCGGAGTTATTGGTGCGCTGCACGACGCCTGGCTCCAGGGTGAGAAGCGTCAGGGGATTGCGGCCGTTCAGCGGCAGGTTCCTAACTTCTTTTTCCGGAACGATGTCGCTGACCTGCGCGCTCGTAGTTTCTATACGTTCATACGAGGATTGCACCTCGATCGTTTCTGATCCAGTGCCGATTTGTAGCCTTGCATCCACTACCAGCGGTACCCCTACAGTCAGCACGTTGCGGACGCTGGTAAAGTTCTTGAACCCAGCCTTGGAGACTGTAATGGTGTACTGCCCCGGGATAACGGAGCTGAAGGCGTAGTTGCCGCCAGACGTGGAATTCATCTGGTAAGTCACGCCCGTGGCTTCATTCTTGGCCGTGACCTTGGCCCCCGGTACGGCCGCGCCGCTCGGGTCCGTCACCATCCCCGTTATCGTCGAAGTGCTGACTTGAGCGAAGAGTTGTGCACTCGCCACCACTATGATTAGCGAACACAACACCCAAGAAGGTCTCGGCTTCATATGTGCCCCCTTAGGAAGCTCTGGTTCAGTGCCAGGACGTGCACGTGGATTGGGTTTTCGCTGCTCTTCCCGCCGTGCCGGCGGTCTTCGAACGGATTCCGACAGACTGGTCCGCGACACCCATTCTGTTCGCCTACTGGTGCCTCGATCTGCGGCAATGGCTTGCACGCCCCACAGCATCCACCCTTGGGGAGCGTGTATATCCCAGGACTTCATAAGGTGTCAAGCAGTGACGCGACAATAACTCGTTGGGCGATGTATATTGCCGGCGTTACTCTCTCTGGTTGCGGCGAACCATGCGACAGTACGGAGCGACTATCGTGAAACGGACGGTCCGGATTCTCCTGCTGCTGATACCTTGGACACTTTTGGGACAGCAATACGACGTTTTGATCCGCAACGGCCGAGTCGTAGACGGAACCGGCAACCCCTGGGTTTACGCGGATGTGGGCGTCACCCGCGACCGAATTACGCTGGTCGGCCGCGCGCCCGTCAATGCCACAGCCAAGCGCGTCATTGATGCCAAAGGTATGGTCGTCGCCCCAGGATTCATTGACATGCTGGAGCAATCCGAGTGGAACCTGCTGATCGACAAGGAGGCATTTAGCAAGCTGACGCAGGGCATCACGACAGGAATTACTGGAGAGGGGGGATCCATTGCACCGCAGAACGAGCAGACTCAGGCTGATCGTCGCGATTTTCTCGAACACTATCATCTCACCGTGGACTGGCACGATCTCGACGGGTATTTCAGCCGGCTGGAGAGGCAGGGCGCCGGCATTAATCTGGGAACCTACGTGGGAGCAACCCAGGTTCGAAAATACGTTCTGGGCAGCGTCGACCACCCGCCCACGGCGGAAGAACTAGCGCGCATGCAACAACTCGTGGATGACGCCATGCGCCAGGGCGCGATGGGGGTTTCGACCTCCTTGATCTACGCGCCCGCCTTTTACGCCAAAACCGATGAATTGATTGCACTGGCAAAGATTGCCTCGAAGTACGGCGGCATTTACGCATCGCATATCCGCAACGAGGGCGATCGCGAGATGCAAGCCTTGGACGAAGCCTTTCGCATTGGCCGCGAAGCCAACATTCCAGTAGAGATATGGCACTTGAAGGTCAGCGGCCGACAGAACTGGGGCAAGATGCGCGATGTCATTGCCGCCATTGAAGGCGCGCGCGCCTCTGGTTTGGATGTCACGGCAGACCAATATCCTTACATCGCCTCCGGCACCTCGCTCGGTGCAACCATTCCTCCCAAGTACCACGAAGGCGGATCGGATGCGTTTGTCAACCGTTTGAAGGATCCGCAAGTCCGCGCGGCCATCCGGCAGGAGCTCGCCGGTCACGATGGCAAGATGGAGAACATGTGGCGGGGCACAGGCGGGCCGCAGGGCATTCTGGTCGCTTCTGTGCTTGATCCCGCGCTGAAGCATTACGAGGGTCAAACGATTGCGCAGATTGCTGCCGATGAACACAAGGACCCCCTTGATGCATTGCTGGAACTGGTAATCGCAGGCAAGGACCACGTGGGAGGTGTGTACTTCACGATGAACGAAGACGATGTGAGGTACGCCATGCAGCAGCAGTTCGTAAGCGTGGGAACCGACGCCGGGGCAGTCAATGTTCAAGGGCCGCTGAGCGAATCGAAGACGCATCCGCGGGCCTACGGCAGTTTTGCGCGCATTCTCGGCCGCTATGTGCGCGACCAGCATCTGTTGACGTTGGAACAGGCGATTCGGAAATTTACCAGCCTGCCGGCACAGCGACTGGGTTTGCGCGACCGCGGCATACTGCGTCCCAGCGCATTCGCCGACATCACGATCTTCGACCCAGCCACGGTCAACGACACAGCTACCTTTGAAGACCCTCACCGCGCCTCGATCGGGATCGAATACGTGTTCGTCAACGGTGTTCTTTCTTTGGAGCACGGCAAGGTCACCGGCCAGCTTGGAGGACGACCTTTGCGAGGGCCCGGGTACAAAGCAAGTCAAGATAAGATCCCTTGCAGCACGGCTCGCCGGGGCGACGATTTGGGGGGCAGTTGCTGGAGTCCTATTGGGTTCCGTCATCCCATTCACGTTGATTCTGGTCCTACAACAATTACGGGGAGCTCGAACTGAACGAGAGGAAAGAGCAACCAGAGTACGCGCCCAGACTGCCAGCCCGGCGCGTCAATCACGCGCAGCGGACTTTTGGTCCGCCGTGCTCTTCCACAAGCTCAGTGACAAGTGAACTCCACCGCAAGAACGCCCAATTTTCGGGGTTCCTAAGCATTCGGGCCGCTGCCTGCGCGCGCGTTTATGCAGGATTGGGTTGAAGTATCGGTTACAGTGGAGCGCAAACTGCACACAGGCTGGTGCACATTGCAAAGTGGCAATCTTGCGATTAACCTAGCTGTATCAGCTAGGTACGTCCTATTGCCGGGATGGCGGAACTGGCAGACGCAGCGGACTCAAAATCCGCCGGTACTTGGTACCTTGGGGGTTCGACTCCCCCTCCCGGCACCACTCCTAAGGTCTTGTGATGCTCTCGCTTAGCGGCCTTCTTCGTGCCGCGGTGCAAT
>DATEPX010000118.1:0-3647 GCA_035272945.1 Terriglobales bacterium | reverse complement strand
AGTGCTTCTATGAGAAGGTCATAAAAGTCAAGGCCGACGTGGCGGCCCTCCTTAATTTGTTTTCCGACGTTAGCATAGACGTTCGATGGTGACTTACGGGGCTGTCAAGGGCGCCCCGAAGGGGGCGTTCATCTTGACCCTTGACAGCCCCGTAAGTCACTTCACAATCGAGCTGGGAACGAAGCGCAACGCAGTTCAGTTGAGCTTCGTTCCTTAGTGGAGTGGTTTTCGCTCTTTCTCGAGCTTGCTCGTTGGCATCCACACTCCGCCTCACCGTTCTGGCATTCTGCATCATCATTGTTTCGTTTCGGTCACAGAACATTCTGGGTTTGCTTCGAACCAAGTCCTCCTGGAAACTCTGGCGACGCCACCCCACCATTGCCATGCTTCTATCCGCACTCTAAATGGGCCGCTTCAGGGCCCGGTGCAAGTTGGGGTTCGATCTAAATACCCAGGTCCATCACTACCGTGATGAACCTGGGATTGTTGGGGCTGCCATCTATCGCGCGATCTGAATAGACCAGCACTCATTACGCAGTGACCCGAACAAGGCGGTGGATGTCGTTGTCTGCCAAACCTCCTGCATCGACTCTGGTTCTCGCTTCATCAACTCTGGCCCTACCCTCCACAACCACTCGCGTGGCGATTGTCCTCTCGCTTTCGGCCTCTTTCCCCTGGCCGGCTAGGCTGCGGCCACGATCGGCGCCGACATCGCATAATGCAGTGGCTCGTACACTTCTCCACTCACCCACAGCCGGTGCAGTAGAACTGCCAGTTTCCGGGCCACCGCTACCGCCGCTCTCTTCTTCGCATTCTTCCCACCACGCTCGCAGAGCCGCAACCCATATCGTCGTAGGTCCGTGTCCGGTCCGCACGGCCCCAAGATGTACTGCGCGCTTCCCACCAGCAGCTTGCGCACCATCGTATCTCCGGCTTTGCTGATTCCTAATTGCGGCTGGCTCTCTCCCGAGTCTTCCTGCTTCGGCACCAATCCCAGGTACGGTCCCACATCCCGGCTCTTCGCGAATCGTTGCGGATTCTCCAAGGTCAACACGTAGGCCAGCGCCGTGATCGGCCCCACCCCTTTCACCTGCCGCAATAACGCCGTGTGCCCATACTTCTCCCGGCCCAGCTCTTCAATCTTTTTGTCGTACTCCTTAATATCAGCACTCAGGGTGGCTGCCAAACGCACCAAAGGCAGCAGCGCTTCGCGCATCTCCACCGCAACTGCCTCCTCTCCCTTTTGTGCGAAGCTCCGGCTGGAACACTTGGGTAGCCGCGTGCCCATGCTCTTCACCAAACCGCGGGTGGTGTTGATGATCTCCGTCCGCGCCGCCACCAAGGCATCGCGGGCTCGCAGCATCACCAGATCCTGCCGCACTTCCCGACTGCGGTGTTGGATCGGGTACAACGACTCGGGGTCCACGCGTCCCAAGCGGGCCAGCTTATTCGCATCGATCCGATCATTCTTGCGCTTGCGACGCTTCGATCCGTCCATTAACCGCGGGTTGGCCACCAGCACTTCGTGACCGCAACCGCGGATGACTTCCTGCACCCAAGCCGAGTGTGTCCCCACCTCCACTACCACACGCGCCTCATTCAACCCTTGGAAAAAGGTTGCCAAATCCTCCTGCGTCGTCCGCAACTGTCCTTCCGCCAACCTTTCTCCCTCCAGACCCAAAATGCAGTAATGGCTCCATTGGTCGCCCAGATCTACGCCCACCGTCAAACGGTCGAGATTGGGGCGAAGCTCACCGCGCTGATGCTTTTCTCCGGCGCTCGTTGCTGCCACCTTTGTCGGATCCAGCTTTGCTTTCAGCTTTCCCACCAGTTCCGCCAGCACTTCTTTCGTATCCCGCTGCACCGGGCCCCGCGACTTCGTCCGTTTCGATGTTGGTTCACTCTTCTTTCCAGAATTGTTATGCTTCTTCAAGGTCGATCTCCTTAGCTGTTTTGATTGCACCTCTGAGTGCGTTGATCATCGGTAGCTTAACGCCATCCGTGATCGGGGATCGACCTTCTCCCTCGAAAACAACTGCGGGAAGCGGTGGGTTAAGCAGCTTCCATCGGCTCTAGAGTTACCTTGTGCCCGAGTTGTTGGAGGCGCTTCACCAAGTACCGCTTGAGACCGTCGGAGTGGATGCGATCGAAGTAGTTTCCGCCAAGATCCTCATAGTTGCTCTGGTTCTTCTGCAAGTGATAGCCAATGACGATGATGGTATGCGCCACCGCGATGACGGCTCTTTTCTTGCCGCGTCTTGCCGCTAAGCGTCTGAACTGCGAGGACAAGTAAGTGTTCTTGGTGCGCGCGGCAGCCCAGGCGCACTGACAAGCCATGCGGCACAACCAGGGGCTGCCTTGACGAGTTGTACCGCGCAAACGCTTGCCGGCGCTTTCGTGATTGCCGGGGCATAGCGCGGCCCAACTGGCCAGATGCTCAGCGGTTGGAAACTGTGCCATGTTGTCACCTATTTCGGCTAGAAGAGCCCACGCTGCCACTCGATCAACCCCCGGTATCGTGTCCCAGCGCTCAACCGCTTGCGCCAGCTCCGGTCTTTGGCCACCGATGTCCTCCAGGCGTTCGTCGAGTAATGCAATTTCGTGTTCCACAAACTGCACTTGATCCAGTAAACGCCGAAGCAAAAAGCGATGGTGGGAACGGATCTTGCCTTCCAACGCAAGTCTCAATTGCGGAATCTTTACGCGGAGATGACCTAGCGCGAGGGAGGCGAGGTGTTCCGGGTCATCTTCCCCGGTGATAATATCCTCCAGCATTGCCCGTCCACTCTTGCCCAGAACGTTGGTCGCCACGCTCGCCAGTTTTACGTTTGCGTCTTCCAGCACCTTCTGAATTCGACTACTAATGCGCGAAGCTTCCTGGGACAGACAGGCCCGCATTCGGGTCAGGTCGCGTAGATCGCGAATGATTTCGCAGGGTATATAGCTGGCCCGCAGAAGACCATACTGCAGCAACTGCGCAATCCATTCCGCATCCTTCTGGTCGGTCTTGCGACCCGGCACATTCTTGATGTGCTGTGCATTTGCCAAAACTACCGTGAACTGTCCCTCCAGAATGTTCCAAACTGGTTTCCAGTAAACGCCGCTGGATTCCATCGCTACCTGAGTCACACCGAACTGCCGTAGCCATTCGGCAAGCTCCTGCAGTTCTTGGGTCATCGCGCCAAAGCGACGCTGGTGTTTCTGCACGCGTCCCGCTTCACGCAGCAAAATGCAAGCAGAAATCGAGCTCTTATGTACATCCAAACCGCAACATCTCGGATGCAGCACGTCCATGACTACACCTCCATTGACGTGTGATCCAGGACGCGCCGATAGGGTGAATCTCCCTCGCGTGCTCTCCCCTCACGAGGAGGCGACATTCCGTTGTGCCAAAGCGCGTCCCGGGTCAAACTCATCCACGGGCTCTCAAGCGCCAGTAAGGTCGAAGACCTCTGGACCACACGCCTCGCCACAGCATACTGCCAACAGATCCCGTTTTCATCGATCGTTGTGGCGCTGTGCGCCATGCAGAACTCATCCCATCTAACTTAAGGGGCTGGGCCTGGGAAGAGCCTGCCAGCTTCCAGGAGGTCTTTTCGGGATTGCTTCCTAGTTGCAGACGACTCACGAAGTAGATGTCGGGTTCT
>DATEPX010000117.1:0-16883 GCA_035272945.1 Terriglobales bacterium | reverse complement strand
GGGGGCATTATCGTCCGAAATCCCGAAATTGGTTCCCGCCTCCAGCCAGAGATAATTAGGCAGGCTGGGGTGGTTTCCGGGCGGATTGAAGTACTGCTCGGCATGCGATCCCATGGCCAGCAACGTATTGTTGATGTAAGGTGCAGCACTGGGCGTGATATCTGACCAATTGTGGTTTTCCATCAGAATCACGAACACCGTCTTGATGGGCTGACCCGGGGCGGTGACGGTCAAGGGCAGGGAGAGCATCTGGGTCTGGCCGCCGCCCGTGCCGGTAACCGTCAGGGTCGAGTTGCCCACCGGCGTCGTGGAAGCGGTATTGACGAGCAAGGTGGAAGACCCGGTGCCGCCGGCCACGGGATCAGGGTTGAAGCTTCCGGTGGCACCTGTCGGCAAACCGCTGACGCTTAGAGTGACGGCTTGGTTAAACCCGTTGCTGGGCGTCACGGTAATGTTGTATTGCGTGCTGGCTCCGGCTGTGACCGTTTCCTGTGTGGGCGAGGCGGATAACGAGAAACCAGACGCGGCCGCGGCATTCACGGTGAGGTTTACCGATGCCGAATGCGTGAGGTTGACGCTGGTTCCGGTCAGGGTAACAGTGTAGCTTCCCGCCGGAGTACTGGAGCTGGTTGCTACCGTCACGGTGGAGGAGCCCCCGCCATTGAGCGAAGAAGGATTAAAGGTCGTGGTGACTCCGGCGGGCAGGCTGCCGGCACTGAAGAAGATGGTCCCGTTGAAACCAGACAGGGCTGTGGCGGTGAGAGTGTAAGTTACGCTGGCCCCCGCCGTGGCGGTTTGCGTCGAAGGTGTGGCTGCCAGACTGAAATCGGGCGAAGGCGGAGACGCGGACACGACCAGAGCGACGGTCGTCGAGTGGCTGAGATTTTGGCTCGTTCCGGTCACCGTGAGCGTGGAACTGCCCGTCGGAGTCGAATTGGCGGTGCTGACCGTCAGAGTGGAGACCCCCGAGGCGAGGGCGGAGAAGGAGGCCGAAGCGTTGGCTGGCAAGCCGTTGGCACTCAGCGAGACGGTGCCATTGAAGCCATTGAGAGGAGTCACCCGAACCATGTAAGTGGTGGCGCTGCCAGGAGCCACGGTCTGGGTTGCGGGTGTGGCCGTGAGCCCGAAATCGGGCGACGCGGACACAACCAGCGTGACGGTGGTCGAGTGGCTGAGATTTCCGCTCGTTCCGGTCACCGTCAGAGTTGAGTTCCCGGCGGGGGTAGAACTCGTAGTGGTCACCGACAGCGTGGACGAGCCGCCGTTGACGGCGGAGAAATTCCCGCTGGCCCCCGAGGGCAAACCGCTCACGTTTAACGAGACCAAGCCGTTAAAGCCGTTCGTTCCTGTTACCCGAATAGCGTAGGTGGTGGCGGCGCCCGCAGTCGCCGTTTGGGACGCAGGCGTGGCACTGAGACTGAAATCCGGGTTCGCCGGGGACATAACCGTCATTGAGACCGAAGTGCTCGTCGACAGGGATCCGCTGGTGGCGGAAATCGCGGGCGATACCGTACCGGCTGGTGTAGAAGCACTCGTCGCGATGGTCAATGTTGAAGTACCCGTACTCTGAAGCGAACTCGGATTGAATGTCGCAGTGGTCCCAGACGGCATGCCGGTTGCCGCGAGACTAACTGTTCCCGTGAAGTTGTTCGACGAAGTCACGGTCACAACGTATGTTACGGTACTGCCAGCAGTCACTGTCTGCTGCGCTGGCGAGACACTGATCGAGAACGTCCCCGTTCCGCCCGTGGTCTTGGTTAACCCTGTGCTACAACCGTTTGAAACTGCAAGGACCACGCCGATGGCTAGAAACAGAACCACGGAATACAACCGCATATCGTCACCTTCTTTTAAGATTAGTAAATTAACTTGTCCCTATGACTCAGCGTTCGGAGTTTTGCTTTCAGGGAGAACTGCAAGTTTTGGGTTGCCAGAGAAAGGTTGCCCTAGTTTCCTAGTCGGAGACGGGACTCGGGAAGATGCCGAAAGTACATGGCAAGTGCTTCAGTAGTGAGTCAGTTTGACCCACTACTGCTTGCGGTTTCAGTTGCTCCCGGTCGAAGGGCTTCCCTGTCTTCCCGAATTGCCAAAGTGATCCCAGGCCTGAAACAGCGTGCGTACATAGCTGCTGGCCCTTGGTCATCCGGCGCGGTTGGGGTTAAGCGGCACTGTATCGAAAGCAGCCACATGCTGCCCCCCTGCGACCTTGCGGTCCCAACATCACTGGAGCGCCGCTTTGATCTGATCTTGGAGAAGCCCAAGGTCTGTCCGGTCAGCCCAGCCACTGCCGCGTAATAACCCGCCATGTCGTCAACAAGTTCTCGGCCAATGCTTTCGTGAAGCAGCTCCCTCGCACGCCTGATCAGTGATTGATCTCGCAAGCCAACCATCGGCATCGATGAAGGCGTGTATGGTCAGAAAAGCAGTGGTGAAGCTCTGCAGGTCTGATAATAATATCGACCAGCGACTCAAGCAACCGTCAACACAAACCATCTCCCAGATGCCAGTGTTTTGATTGACGCCGGGTTGTTTGGCCTTTAATTGATCTGCGCCGAAGGAGGAACCCATGCAAAAGATAATTCTCCACTTTCGACTTTTCGACTCGTCATGATCACCCTTCTCGCTCTCCTTATTATTATTGCCTCGATTATTATTGCCTCGGCTGCCATGCTCCGGAGGATGCCCTTTGCTAAGCCTGCCAGTAAGACTCCTGCCTTCGGGCGAGAAGTCATTGTTGATCATGAGATGCCCATGTATAGGTAGAGGAGCAGGTCAGAGATAGCCTCGCTTGGATTCGCGGGCCGCAGTCTTGCGCGTGTTAGTCACTACAATTCAAATCCACGCAGGACGTCACATCTAAGAGTACGGGTGTTGTCCCATAGGCAACGAACTCCGGCATCTCCAGATCTCCAGAGGTGTGTTCGGCCCTGAGTGTCTTCCTGAAAAACTCGATAACCTCGGTCAAATCGCACAGCAAGTAGACATCGCCTGATACCTTGGGATGTCGAAACGGTGACCTATAACGGGCACGCGTAGATGGGAATTCCACTGCGCGGGCCAGAAGTTCCGTTGTGTGAAGGTGCAGCTGCAGCGACGTTTGGACCAATTCTGGGTGGATGACGGGCAAACCGCACCTTGGCCGATTCAGGCAAGCATTGCTGACGATCCCGCCGACGATTCCTAGCGCACAATTCGCATCCCATCGCTCGTCGTCTTACGTGGGGACGCGGTTCGTCAAGACGCTGGGGACGATTCCGGGGTAACGCAGAGCTGGCGGCAGTATTCGTCATCGCGTTTGACGGGCTGCACGCCGACCTGCCTACGCCAGAAGTTCTCCTCTGAGTCGCTTTGATCTGCGTCCGCAGGCTCGCTCCCCGCCAACTTTAGTTCCGTTTTCTGAATCATTTGCCTCCACAAGAAATCCGGATCCGAATTGAAAACCGTTCCGGCATCCGCCTGAAAAATAAACCACGCGCCCAGTTCCACTTCCTTCCGCAGTTGATCGTTATTCCATCCGGCGTAGCCGAGATAAACATGAAAAACGCTGGGGTCAGGTCGAGCCGAGATGATCTGTCCGAAGAGGGTCTTCGTGGAAATCAGGTAGATCCCACCGAAAATGTGCTCAGCGCCTTCGAGCTTCGCCGGCGACTGGAGCAACGCAAACAGCGCTCGAGTTTCGACCGGACCTCCGAGATAGACCAGGTCGGAACGATCTTTTGCCGCCTTTGTTCCCTCAAGCACTCGTGAAAGCAGGACATCCGTGCGCCGGTTGAGAATCAGTCCGACCACACCTTCAGCGTCGTAGTGAACCAGCAGGACCACCGTTTTAGCGAAATTCGGATCGGCGAGGTCTCGGCTCGCCACCAGCAACTTTCCGGCACCCAGATCCTTGGCGTTCTTGGATTGGACAGGAAGAAAAACGGCCGGCGGGATTTCGCTTTTGGCGCGGAACGCCTTGACCCAATGCGATCGGCCTAGCTTGCTCGCCGGCTGGCCCATGTACCCGAGCGACCCGTAGGGGGCGTGCGCGTCGTGCGGCCGCGAATCCGGCGTCGGCACATCAAATTTCTTAACCTGAACCCTCAGCCTTCCCACCCCAATGAAGGCAACAATCGCGGCCAGCATGGTGAAAAAACACAGTTTGCGCACAGACATGGCTGCTCTTACCACCGGCTTTCTTGGTTGCGAAATGCCCTCGCGCCCCAGTGAAATTATAGTCGGTAGCCCGCGGGGAGGCGTGGTTCGGTAGGCTGGTCCGGCCTATACGGAACAACTCCCGCAGTCGTCGATATGTCTCAGCACGACGTCCGAAAAACTCGTGAATCGCGTCGCGGAGCACAGCAGCCTCATCGGGTAAACCGGCCTGGCGGCGGAGATCAACCAGCAAAGCCAGAGTTGCGTCACGTGGCAGATCCTTTGCCCAACCGACGATCAACTCCTCAGCCTTCAGGCGCAGATCCTTGTCGCGAAACGGAGACGGATCGATGGCATTGAACTGCTTCAATTCGCCTACATGCCCTTCGATGATAGAGCACTTGGGAGGAATCGGGTCGCCCGCAGAGGGTTTATCCTTGGTCACGGAGGCGTTTGTCATCGGGTCAGAATACGCCATTGTGCCTCGCTCATGCACAAGTTCTCCGTGCAGAGCTGCTCAAATTTTTGTCCGTGACAAACCGCCAGATGTATCGTTGACGATCGGCCGAGCCGATCTTTATTTTCCGGTTTTTAGATCTTTTCGAAGAAGTGCGCGATTTTCTTGCCAGCGTTCTTCGTGGAGTAAACCACGACATTGCTACCTTTCGCCGTGCCCTCCGCCACCGCCTTGCCACCGTCCGCAGCCGCGTGGCCAGTAAGGGCAAACGTTTGCTCGGCGCCGTCGGCAGATTTGATGACCAGCTTCTTTCCACCGCGATCGATCTCCTTGATCGCTCCTTCAGTCTTGGTCAGACCGGCGTCTCCGACCTTGTCGACTTCAACCGCTGTATCCTCCGTTCCCCGTTTCGTGGAGTGCGCCACGACTTCCGATCCCGCCTTCAGCCCGTGCCACGAATCCTTGGCAGCGACATCGGAGGCTCGCACTCCATGAACGGCAGTGCCCTTGGTCCAGTGGAATACGTGCTCGGCGCCGTCGGCAGTCTTGACGGCTACGGTCCTGGCTGCTCTATCGATTTTGGTGATTATGCCATGGGTCGCGGTGACCTCCTCCACGGCAAAAGCGAGCGCGGCAAGCGTCATAACGAGAACTGCCATTCCGATAATTCTCATTGCGGACCTTCTCCTACGTGAAGTTGAAGTAAAGTATCGACGTCTCAGTGGTAAACGAGCGGGAACTCGCTAGCCTGAATCAGAAACCAAGCGGATGGGATTGCTATCTACAATTCCGCACACTTCACACGTCAATCGGACCACGCGGCCCGCCCGAGGAGCGCTCTCATCCCAGGAAGATATCGCATGTCGTCGATAAGCTGTTTAGATGCCTTCATTCCTTGTCCAGATATTCATCAGGAACATCGTCCTCTGGCACCTCGTGCGTGCGAACCTCTTTTTCATCAGCGGCCTCGGCGTTCTCCACGCCCGCCACAACGTCGGCCTCGAAAGCGTTACCCTCCTCGAGCAACTCGTCGACACTCTCTGAATCTGCACTTTCGATTCTGGATATTCCTTGCTGATCCCCCGATTGTTCGCCCGAATGCGCCCCCGGGCCCTCCTGGGGGAATGCTCTACTCGTAGTCAAGTTTCTCTCTCGAGCCGGTGCTTTCTGAGCACCCACCAGCTTTGCCGCGGTTTTCTTCCCGCCGACGTTCTTCGTTTTCGCCGCTGCACTGTTCCGCGCATCATTCTTCTTCGCCAATTTCTTCTTGGCCACCTTCTTGATTGTTGCCATTTTGCCAACGGTCGTTCGCTTCGACTTCATCCGCTTCTTCTTAGGTTTCTTTTTCGTATGCATAGCCGCAGTCTACCACCGGCACCGGTTCGCTTGCTTTCCATACTGCTACCAGTTCAGTTGCTGTCTTGACATCTCTGACCACTACGCCACCAATTCGAGAACCGTGCTCGAGAACGCCAGAGTCTAACTCGGAAAGCCGCTTGCCTTGAAGCAAGTTTTGTTTTCTCCCGGACGCATAGTCGGCCAGGATGAAGCCTGCAACCACAGTTTCTTCAGCGGCGGCTCAGGGTTTCAGAAGTGACTTCCCGTAGACAACCGGAATGGCGAAATTCGATCCGCCGAACTCACGCACCATCGCAAAGTTAATTCCGATAACTTTGCCCTCATTATTGAAAAGCGGACCGCCAGAGCCGCCCGAAGTGGTCTGGGCGTCATAGACAATCTTGTCAGGCAGGACGTCGCCAATGTGCCCCTGGGTGGTGACAGGCCTGATCAGACTGCGATGGGCGAGTTCTTCCATCACCTGCTTAGGATCACCTTTGGACACCGTCGCGATGGACTGGAGCGTCTCTGCGCCGGCCCGAGCCAGAATCGCATCGAGAGCAGTAGGATACCCGAGTAGTACGACGGGGCCCCCGATGACGGCGGAGCGTCGGCCATCGGCAAGGGCGATCTGTTTGATTCGCAGCTCTGAAATATCTCCTTTCACGACAGCAACGTCCGCGGTAGTGGAAATCTTTTCGGTGATGATGGCAACGCCCTGTGGAACGCCTGGAAAATATGCTGTCATCTCCGCGATTACTGGCTGAAGACCTTGATCGAGCATTTCCTTCAAATCATCGTTCTGCCACCAAGGTTCGGCGACATGATGATTGGTGAGGATTTGTCCACTGGCGGAGGCGAGAAACCCAGTACCAAACACATGTAGGTGCACTTCCGGGCCATTCCCCGTAAGGCTCGAGAGTGGATTGTTGTGTTCGTCGGTCGCTGGTTCGCCAGTGCTCGTGATCCCAGCGTAGTGCAATCTTAATCCGGTAGTGTGGTCGCGGAAAGCAAGCACAACATGGATAAGGCAGACGCTCGGCTCATAGGATTGGATAATCGTCTGCGCAACCTTGCCCTCGGTCTCAAGCTTCTGAAGGCGGCTCTCTACCGCCTTTAATTGATTTTGCAAAGCGGAAGCGTCCTCTGTCTTGCTGGTTGCAATTTGCGACCTCAGCTCTTCACTCTTCTTGCGAAGTTGAAGTCCTTGTGGACCGGCCGCCAGGGATGTACCGCGGTCTAGGTCGTCAAGGGCTCGACGCGATCGTTCCAGCAACTGCTGCTCTGTCAGCACGCCAGTCTGCAAGCGAGTGATCGCAGCATAGACCCGGGTATTCTGTTCCTGGGTACGACGGTAGAAGAAGAAAAAGACCAGACCAGCAACAATAAGCACGGCAACACTCACAAGGCCGGCAGCCCGCAGCGTGCGCTGTTCTTCGTCGACCGCTGTCACCACTTGCTGGGTTGCATTTCGATTCTCCTCGGCAAGGCGCAGCCGCTCCCTAACCTCATCCTCGCTGTGTTTGCTCCGCAATTGCGCGCGTAGCCGCGACAACAATTCGTGGGGATCAAAGGGCAGTGACAGCACATCGTCGGCCCCGAGATCCAGCCCGCGAGTCCGCTCGGCTGGTCCTCCCGCGGCGAGCATCACAACACGTATGTTGTGAGTGTGCTCAGAACCCTTGATCTCGGAAAGAAGGTCACAGCAATCGAGGCGGGGCGGATCGGCACCCAGGATAACTGCGTCGGGCCCGAAGGCGAGAACTGACTTCATGCCGTCCCGATCGCCGGTCGAGACCTCATATCCCGCCTCGCTCAGCACAGCGACGATGTGCTCTCTACGAGTATCGTCTGCCTCGACTACCAGCAGTTTGTCGGCCCTGGCGTTCATAGCGTTTGCTTCTTAAGATGTTTTCAGACCCTCGCCGGTTTCAGTTCACTGAGGATTGTGATCAGTGGGACAATCCCCCTGGCATTCTGCATCTGATTGATCACCACCGCCAGTGTTACCCGCTTGCCCATAAATTCATGTAACTGGCGCTCGCTAGAGAGCATCTATTCCTATCACAGAGCTTGACATCGCTGAGAAGGAATACGCTCTGGAATCGTCTACGGAAGGCAAGCCGTGACTGCCTGCTCACATCTCGATCAGATCCGGGACGTCAAGCCCCACACCCAAGGGTGCGAAGAATGTCTAAAGATAGGCGATCGCTGGGTTCATCTGCGCCTATGCCTGACATGCGGACAGGTTGGCTGCTGCGATTCCTCCAAGAACAAACACGCTACGAAACACTTCCATGGGACGCATCATCCCATCATGCGGTCGATCGAACCAGGAGAAAATTGGGGTTGGTGTTACGTCGACGAACTTGAGCTGGATTTCTCCTGAGCTGGAGAACGATTCATGTTTGAGAGCGTTCTCTGTCAAGTCACGGAATACGATGCGGATGTTCTAGAGGCGCTCATCGAACTCGCCGTCGAGATCGCACGCGAGGGCCGCGAAGGCCGGCGCGTCGGCACGCTGTTCACGCTCGGAGACGAGCGAGCCGTCCTGGAGAAGTCACGGCCGCTAATTCTGGACCCTTTGACCGGGCACCCGGAATCCGTGCGTCACGTAAACAGTCCCAATCTCCGGGGGACGGTCAAGGAACTGGCCCAACTGGATGGCGCATTCGTGGTCAGTCGTGAGGGCGTTTTTCTTTCTGCCTGCCGCTATCTGGATGCGGTTACGTCGCAGGTGGAAGTGCCCCTGGGACTTGGCAGCCGACACATCGCAGCAGCCAATATGAGCGCCGTAACCAATGCGGTCGGCATTGTGGTTTCAGAGAGCTCCGTAGTCCGACTCTTCTGCCACGGAAGGCTAGTGGGAGAGATCATTCCGGAGCTGTGGATGATGGATCACACTGCCCAACTACGTGGCTCAGTGAAGAAGGAAACCTTTGGCGACTTGACAGTGCTGACACCAAGTATCGGCCGCGCCTCCACGGCGAACTAAACCGCCTGCCTTGGGATGGACCGCCCTGGAATCTAACCGGAAGATTCGGATTGTTTTCCTTCGCCCTTTTGTCAGAGTTGTCGAAGGCCTCCTCCTGAAGGCGGAGCTAAGCTTGGAGTATAGAGGTGAAAGACCTCTCGGTACGGCTCGACCGGATAGCCCTTCGCCTTCCAAGCCGCCCATCCACCCTTGAGGAACTTGATCCGAATGAGATGCATAGCTAGAGCTCGATGCAGGATTCGTCGGCTCGTTTTATCGTCAGGACAGGTACAGTAAACGACGGTATCTTTTTCTTTGGGGATCAGTGACGGGTTCTCCAGCACCTCCTTTGGCGGAATCCTCTGTGCCCCAGGAATGATCTCAGTATGGGCCAGCAAGTCGAGCGGCTGGCGAACATCGGCGAGAAGTACTTGGTGATTTGAAGCCAACAATGAGTGGAGTGCCTCCGGTGTGATCGTATGCTGCTCCATCTCACGTTGGTCCCTTGTTCGTTTTATCCAAAGCACGGTCAGCACACACAGCATGGTAATGCAAATGAGACCCAAAGCCAGTAACATCTTCCGTCCCTCCGCTACTCCGCTACTCCCCTGCGTCCAGATGCTTATGACAGATAGAAAGATTCATGTCATCGCTGTCCCATAATATTCCCGTGACACTCTTCCCAGCTTCGACGGATCGGACGGTCCGATCCGATCGGTCACAAGCCGTACATGTGATGTGCTGCCCATCATCGAGCGTGCAGCAGAGCCTGTTCAAGCAGGGCTTGATCTTGAAGATCGTGTTGCACGACTGGTGGTCCGTCTGGTCTTCGGAATTCAGGGTCCGGCGGGTTGATCTCGCTCTCTTCACGCAACGCGTTCTTGAACGCTCTGATTATCGTCGACTCTGTGAAGCGCGCCTTACGAGGTGTGAAGCATTAGTAGCGGCCGAGGACCGGGTACTGTTGCCCCTGCTTGGCAACGAATGTAGGTGATGTCGGCCACCCGTCTCCGATCCGGGAGGTGCCGTCCGTCCGATTGCGGACTCGTCCATGGTCCCGCTCCAAGAATCAAGCTCGACACTAGCCCTGAACGCTCTAAGAGTCCGGGGACCCTTGAAATCCGGGTTTTGTCACCGGACGGCTGACCCCACCATGGCGCAGCCGGCGCACCCGGTTTTCGGCTCCCGATAATCGACAAATTGAGCCTTGCTTGTTGGGTTCCGTGCAGTGAGCGCAGCCTTGAACTATGGGTGGAGAGAAGCAAAGGCGGGGTAATCCCTCGGAAGCAAGGAGGCAAAACAGTCAAATCCCGGCCGGAAACGTCAGCGAAACCCGGCTTACCATCACAGTCTTGGGCAAGCACTTTGCCAATCACGACCTAATTCCGGCCGATGTCCAACTTTCCTTTTATGGCCGCCTGCCACTGGTGGCGATACTCATCGATAGCCTGGCGTGATTCCATTAACGGATCGTCTTCCCCCAGTTCCAAGGGGTTAAGAACATCGCCGAGCATAGACGCTCTTAGAATGAGAAATTGTATTCTTACCCCCGGTCTACTCACGGTAACTTAGAAGTCGGAATCGCTAAAGGTCGGTTCTTGGTTGGCACGAATCGCGTCTATCCACGCGTTGAGCTTGGTTGCTTGATGACTCCACACCTGCTGACACTGAGCTAGATAACTGATGGCAGCGTCACGTTCACCCTTATGCGCAAGCTTTTGGACAAGACTGACATTAAAACCTCTCAATCTATTGGGTATACATGGGTACCCATCCTCGCTGATACGCCGCAGGCCGTAAGCATACGTGCGTGTCACTGCTCCGTTGGCCAGTTCATCCATTACTTGCGCGTATCCCGTTGGATTGAGGGTGTCCACGAGGTACTTCGTCGTGACCCCACCTGCCGTTTCCGATACCCGATTGCCGTCGCCGTCGTACACAATCGTCACGGCTCCACGCATCAGCAAACGGTTCTCGAAATCGTAGCCGTAAGAGATTCCCGCGGAAGAAATCGTGTTTCCGTTTGCGTCGAAGGTATCTCCGCCGATTCGGTCGTTGGCATCGTACGAGAACGACCCGCCTGGAACCATTCAGCGTCGAGGTCATCTGCATCCGGTTTCCGACAGGATCGTAGGTGTAACTGACGGTGCCGTTTTTTCCTCCCGGATCGCCCGCGATTGCCTCCGATGTCAGCCGATAGATATTGTCATAGTGGGATTCGAATCCGTGTCGTAAAACGTATATTCAACGACATACAACGCACGGACTGCATTTAAAAGTACATGAAAGTACGTGATGAGGCGCGTTAACTGCAGAGTGATTGCAGCAAGCCTGATGAGACTGGAATTCCCGACACTCTTGTCCCGAAATTCTGGGAATGGGCCATCGTCGGAATATCCCTGTTTGTGATCCTAGCGCACCGGTCGTCTTCATCGCTGGAATCGCGAGCCGCCAAAACAACGGATTTCATTTCCTCGCCGGGTAGCCGCATCTTCCCCTCCATCCACCACGTCAGCAGGCCGAAGGGGCCACCTGGCTGAAATGAACAAGTTTGCCGAAACCCCTGAGGCCTTGAGGCAGGCTGGGAACTAGGCTGGGCGACTATTTTCGTCCGCATTCCGAACGCCGCCCGCACGCCTTCGTCTCAATCCGCTTGCCGCGATAGCCAGGCTGCGGCGACGGAGCTTCTCAAGGATCTTGATTTTCTCGGAGAAGCTAAGCCCGGCAAGGCGTTTTCGTCTTTCCTGCCTAGTCATTGGTATCCGGTCCATACTTCTTTTTGAACTGCTGCCACTTGGCTATCAACCCATGCCCTGCTAAAACACGATTGAGCTTCTCAGTGTCCACAGCGTCCTGTTCGAGGAACTGCAAGATTCTCGCATGATCCTTTGGGCGTCCGGTGCGAACAGCTATGGCAACTAAGTGCTCCGCTGTCATCACCCGAGTCTTGACGCCTTCGATTTCTGTCTCCGTGGCCTCCGCCAATGCTTCGCGCTCCAGGGCGTCGCTCGGCGGCAGGAACTGGAAGGGCCACTCACCAATCACCACATGCTCACCGTCCGCATCGCAGCCATGGGCTTTCAGATATTCATAGATGGGTGCGAGGCTGAGGAGTGAGCTGCTCCCTGCTTTCGGCAGCATCGCGAAGATGGCCACGTCAATGGTGGCCGAAGGCTCCAGATAGAATGTCGCCCCAACTGCCCCCCCAATCGCGTACTCTCCGATAACGCCATCGCCCTGCATCCGGTTAATCATTTCCAGGGTGGTCTTCAAGGCCTCGTATTCCTCTTGCCTGAAATTGTACTCGCACAGGGCCCAATCCAAATATTGGAGGTCAACGCCGGTTTGTCAATAATCAGAACCGATCCGAACAGCTTCGCCGAAAGGGTTCTTCGCGAGTGGGTGAACGACGCGCATGGTTGCCGTCCGTTGCGCCGATTCGCGCCGAGAGGTCAGGCGGGGGAAGTTACCATGGAGATAGGCGAGGAAATGGAACGCGCCGGCGCGATAGCACTTTACAGTTTTGGGCCGGAGGGTGGTGGCGAGGACCTGGATCTGGGTGGCAAAGAGCTTGTCGAGAGCTGGCTGTGTCGGTTGAAGTGGATGGCGTGAGATAGCTCTTAATCCCAGTCGCAGCTGATTCTTGGATGGTAGGATTTGCGAGGTTAGCCACGCTGGGGGTGGTGAAGCCCTCCCGCGTAAGCCATCAGGGGAGTTACTAGCCCCGGAGGGAGATCCCTCATGCAAATGCTACATCCGGTCACGCCTGCAACGACAAAAACGACTGTCTGTATGAACATCCAGGCGACACCCCACCCCGAAAAGCCCAAGGCGTAAAGCTGTCACAACGGCGTCTCGCGAGCGAAGTACTATCACAGCGTACCCAGGAGGTGCAGTGTGAAGCATAGTCATTGTCGTAAGGATTTGCCGGACGGCTCATGCTCGGAATCATCCCATGTCTTTCGAGAACGGCGACATAGTCTTGGCTGGCATATTGCACCCCGCGGTCGGAATGATGAACCAGGCCGGGCGCAGGCTTTCGCGTCGCGATCGCTTGTTCCAATGCACCCAGTGTCAAACCCGTGGCCAGGGTTCGCTCCAGCTGCCAGCATCGACTAAACGCTGCATGAGCTTCGTCCCAGCAGACGGGTTCAATGACCATTTTTCGGCCCCGCGCTGCCCTGCAGACGGAGGTTTCGCTCTGCGTCACCAACTGGGCGTTCTCCAGGCGAACGCGCCGCGTCGTCTGCGCCTCAAGCGCTCCGATCGACGGTTGTGTCACCTAGCGCCTCTGGCCCGCGGAAGCTCATGAAAATGAGTGCGAGTGGGGCGGAATAGGACAAGGTGGGAGCGGCGAGATCGACGGCCCAATAGAGAAGTCGAGACTGTTGTTGTGTCTGATCCGGAGCGTGCGTGTTTGAGCGGATAATTGGGCATTTGTTCGTTCCCCTGGCGGGAGCAGCGATAGCCCGTGGCCTTGGTTAAAGGAATTCGTGGCATGCTCTCCGCTCCCGGCTAGGGGGAACGCTATTGTCTTACAGGATAGCCGGGTTTGACCTTCCGCAGCCGGAGGCGTCGACACCATCGCGTCATGAAACCGTCGAGTGGGAACCATCAACCAGGTTGGTCTTGCCGCTGGAATACGCGGCTCGCCCAAGACGGCCAAGACCAAAACCCCTCCAGGACTAACACGGGGCTGGATGCAAGAGACAACATCCATGTCTCCTCGGAGGGGCGGGGAAGAATTTTTTCCTGGACATCCTTATTATAGGACAACTTGCAAGTCGCGGGAGACTGCCAAAGTGCTTGAAAATACGCAGAAGACGATGCAATTGCTAACCGGAATTTCATACCGTTCCCCTGGGAACAGAAAGCTGTGCCTACAGACTACCTTTGGCCTTCGCTTCCGCGCCTCCGCTCTGGATCGAAAGCAGCTCCACTTCGAAGATAAGCGTAGAGTTCGGCCCGATGTTACGGCCGTTTCCTCGCTCCCCGTACGCGAGTTGTGAAGGAACAAAGATCTGCCACCTAGACCCAACCGGCATCAACTGGAGGGCTTCACTCCAGCCTTTGATAACTCCTCTCATCGGGAAGGTCGAGGGCTCATAGCGCTGGTATGAACTGTCGATCTCGGTTCCATCCACAAGAGTGCCACGGTAATTGCTTCCGGGACCGGCATGCTGGAGGAACTCAAGGGTCGGCGGCAACCAGCTCAGGGTAGTCAGGAGATGTCGCAAGGTAAGGTCGGGCCGATCTTCCACTTGAACTAGAACCAGAATTACTAAGTTCATTACCAAGATGGCCCCCCCTTTTCCGTCGCCTCAGGGCCAACTTCTCGACGCTGCCCGCCACCTCCGGAACTTGCGGCGGTGCTGTCTGCAGCGGCATGCTTCTAGAACCTTTCGCGCCGCAGGTAGATGCATCAGGCGGCGGTCCTTTAGCTTAGTTTAGTTCTCGCCACTAGTTTAATTCTCGCCACGCCATCGTCTCGGCGCACCCCGTGCCTGCACTGGGTTCCCGATGCTCCAAAAAGCAGTGCTGTAATGACCTCGATAATTATCCCTATCTACGGAGAAACGCAAAATGGAAAGAAAAGCTGCATTCCGGTCACTCATCTTTAGCTTGTTCGCCCTCGGCGCGATTTTGCTCGCGTCCCAAGCCAATGCCTCTTCGGGAGGCATTAGCGGTTTCTCAGGAAAGAATGGCTCGACCTGCACAAGCTGTCATGGGGGCGGGATTCAACCGACGGTGACCCTTACCGGCCCGACCTCGGTCAGCACCGGCTCAACCAACACCTACACGCTTACCATCATTGGCGGCTCGGATATCGCCGGTGGGCTGGACGTTGCCGCCAGCGGTGGAGCTTTTGCGGTTCTCGACACCGTCTATACAGAGCTTCTGAACGGCGAGCTGGTGAACAGTCAGTCTAAGAAAGTGGACGCAAACGGTGCTCTCAGTTGGACGTTCAACTGGACCGCACCAACGGTTTCCACTAACACCAGCGTCATGATGTATGCCGCCGGCCTTTCCGTGAACCTAAACGGGAGCACTAGCTAGCGGTGACAATTCCAACACTCAAACCCAGAGCATCACTGTGACGCCTCCGGCTCCAGTCAACCATCCGCCCGTCGCCAACGCCGGTGGACCCTATAGCGGTACCGTGGGACAGGTTGTCCAGTTCGATGGATCCGGCTCCTCCGATCCGGACGGGAACCCTCTCACCTATAGCTGGAATTTCGGGGACGGCACATCCGGCACAGGAGCGAAAACGACTCACACCTACACTGCGGCTGGCGCGTACAACGTGATGCTCGCTGTTTCTGACGGGAGTTTATCGAGCAGCGCACCCACGGTGGCGAACATCTATGCCGGAGCCACCCCGACGATTCTGCGGTTCCGCGCACCTGGACGGGTTGGGATGCGAGCCGGTCAAACCGTCACTAAGACCTTGTACATCACCGCCGATGTCCAAGGCGTAGCTGCTGGAACAGGCCAGATCTGCGGCACGGCATATCTCATGAAGAATGGCGGTGCCTACCAGAACCAGCCGATTTGCATCGTACCCGGAAGTGGAGCGACGGTGCAGTGGGACTACACCTTCTCGGCTTCCGATGCGCCTTCGGTTGCCTGGGAAACATATGTGGTCGTGAATAGCACTGAGTCCCAACGAGTGGATAAGACGACCTTGGTCAAGGTCAGGTAAACTCGCGCAAGCAAGCTCGGAAGATGGGGCTACACTGCTCCATCTTCCGCTCACTCACCGGCTGCGGGAGCCAAAGAGCATTGCCTTCTTGGCTGGCTCGCAAGAGCGAGAAATTTGGGTGGTTGAGGGCTTCGGCTGTCTCATCGCCATGGGCTAAACCTGCGGATTAGAAAGTTAACTTGGGTGTTCAACATTTTTCTCAAGCAACGGCATTTCATAGCGAAACCCGTTCGGGACTAAGAGACCGAGATTCACGGTCTTGGCGGGCGCGCTCGGTTACTAAACAGATCGGTTACTAAACAGAAAAGAGAGCCCGGCGGTTACGCCGAGCTCTCTCTCTCCACTTACCTGTTTGTTACGGATGATCCGAGGTTTCGCCGCCGCGCCGCGCGCAATCCAGCGGCGGTCACGCACGCCGGGCCGCTCTACGGATTGTTGCGGCTCTCCATCACTGCATTGCGAGGGCGCCTTTTCCGATGAGGGCGAGCTCGGATAAGAGCGCCCTTTTCACCCCCTGTGATTGTCGCTCGCCATTTGCAACCCTGCTGACGTAGGAGGGATCAACTCCAAGTTTCTGGGCGACGCGAGCGTACATGCCACAGTGAAGTCGATGGATCCGGAGCAGCGATTCCTCCGTTATTTTTGTGCGCTGGCGCTTATTCGTATGCTTAGTCAAAGGGACCTCCTGCTTCAAGTTAAATAGATCCTGGGGAACATAAAGTGCCATGTGTCCGCATCCGCATTAGCGGTCGTTCATCCCGCGAGCGAGGACCCCCATCTCAGACGCGGGGCGGGTAACGAAACCCGGAGGCGTGCGCATGCGTACCTCCAGGAACTCGCGCAGCGAGAAATTCAGCTTTCTGTCTTTCTTGGTTGCCAGATCAGGGCCGAGTAAACTGACGCCTCAAGGGGTGTGCACTCCGGTTGGAGAGAACTGCTCTTCGGAGAGACAAGTCGGATTGTCCTCCCGGCACGTGCGGGAGTCAACAGGAAAATGAGAGGAAAAGTAACAGGTGCGTCAATAGAGGAGGCGGGAGTCGACACAAATATGAAAACCCCGACGGCGAGCGGTCGGGGCTTTTGGGTTCTTTTAATTCGCTTCGGGCTACTCGCGGCGGCTGCCCGTTTCGGTAACTTCAGAACTCCTTCTATAACAACGTCGGCGTTGTCAAGCAAAAAATAGCAACACTTCTCCCACCGCGCGGCGAGGCTGTCAAGGGCGCCCGAAGGGCGTTCATCGAAGACCCTTGACAGCTTCGCCGCGCGAACACAATCGA
>DATEPX010000116.1:0-16888 GCA_035272945.1 Terriglobales bacterium | reverse complement strand
TTTCTGTTTCTGGCCGCACTGATTGCCGGCATTCTGAATTCGATTGCCGGAGGCGGCAGCTTCATTTCGTTTCCCGCGCTCCTGTTTGCCGGGTTGCCGGCCGTGCAAGCCAACGCAACCAACACGGTTGCTCTCTGGCCCGGCCTGGCCGCCAGCAGCCTGGCTTATCTGAAGAGACTGGAGGTGCCAAGCCGCCTCTTAATTCCTTTGCTCTTGACCAGCATCATCGGGGGCCTGGCCGGCGGGTTGCTGTTGATTAAGACACCGCAAAATACCTTCCTGCATCTGGTTCCATGGCTCCTGCTGGCCGGCACGCTGTTGTTCGCTTTTGGCCATAGGTTTCGCGCCTTGGCGGGAAAAACCGCCAGCGATCATGACCTGCGCCAGACCACTTGGCGAACCATTACGTTCCTATCAGGCCTGGAGTTGCTAGTTGGGATCTACGGCGGATACTTCGGCGCGGGCATTGGGTTCATCACTTTGGGCATGTTAGCGGCTCTCGGCATGCGTGATGTCCATGTCATGAACGCCCTGCGAACCCTGCTTGCCGTGGTGATCAATGTGGCGGCCGTGGCCACCTTCATCGCGGCCGGGGCTGTGTTCTGGCCGCAATGCCTCGTCATGATTGCCGGTTCGCTCACCGGTGGCTGGTTCGGCGCGCACTACTCCCAGAAGGCTGATCCAAAGATCATGCGTTATGTGATCATCGCGGTTGGATTGGCCATGAGCGCCTACTTCTTTGCAACCGTCCGCTGATAACTAAAGGTGAGCGATACAAAAACATTATCAGGTAGATTCAAACAATCAGTTTGACTGACCGGCGCTTATCGGGCACGATAAAGGTGCGTTAAAGGGTGGGGTGAAGCTTGCCCAGTTCGTACGACTTTTCGTGTACTGGGCAGTGGAGGACCTGAGCGTCAACACTAGTTAAAGGGAACTTTATTTCAGTCCGCCGGGCAGATCGCACTTCTTCAAGGCCGCTTCTATTGGGTTCCTCGCAAGATGCCGCCTTCTACGGACCGGCAAGACAAGGTCATAAGCTGCGCGACGAATCGAAGGAGCCGCCTGGCAGTCTGCGGTTGAGCGAGTCTCCCAGAAATTTACGATTGAGGTATTGATGAACACCTACTCCAACGGGATGGGAAGTGACGCAACCAGCGACTGGGCGCCGGAGACGCAGCGCGAAGAACTTCCCGGACAGGTTACCGTCAGTGCACCAGCGCAGAAGACTTTGATGGAGTTGCTGCAGGTGGCGCCGGGCGAGAACACCGCCATCATTCTTCCTGATCTAGGTGTACAGGTGGCCTATGACTCACTGCGCGAGCAGGTTTTCGCGATGGCCGAAGCGTTGGCGGCTGCCGGAATTCGCCGTGGCGACCGGGTCTCGATGGTTCTGCCCAACGGACTTCCGGCGATCGTCACTTTCCTTGCTGCCTCGCTGGCAGGGACCGCTGCTCCGCTCAATCCCAGTTACTCCTTTGACGAGTTCAGTTTCTACCTGGACGATACAGGTGCCCGGGTCTTGCTTTGTCCGGCTAAGGGAGCGGAAGAAGCGCGCCGTGCTGCTGCGGACCGAAATATACCGGTCTTCTCGGTCGAGATGAGCGCAAGTGGTGACGTTCATCTTCTGGACGCTCCCAGGGGGGTTGCGGCCACTGAGCCTTCTCCCACGGATATTGCTCTGATTCTGCACACCAGTGGCAGCACGGGCCGACCCAAGCGCGTACCGTTGCAGCATGCGAATCTGGTCGCCTCTGCGGCCAATGTCGCTGAGACTTATCATCTCTGTCCCGACGATGTGGCGATGTGCATCATGCCGCTGTTCCACATTCACGGCATTGTGGCCTCGACGCTGGCTCCCCTGCTGTCCGGGGGAACGGTTGTCGCTCCGAACAAGTTCAACGCGCTGACCTTCTGGCGCACGGTGCGGGAGCATCGTGTGACCTGGTATTCGGGCGTACCCACCATGCACCAGCTTTTGCTGGCACGCGCCCGCCGGGAACATGCGGATCACGCGCCGTCGTTGCGCTTTGTCCGGTCGGCCAGTGCGCCGATGGCGCCGGAGATCATACAGAGGATCGAAGACACCCTGGGGGTGCCGTTCGTGGAAGCGTACGGTATGACTGAAGCTGCGCACCAGATGTCGTCGAATCCTCTGCCGCCGCGCTACCGCAAACACGGATCCGTGGGTATGCCGCGCGGTATTGGCATCAGCATCATGGACGAATCGGGCACGCATCTTGGCGCCGATCAGCGTGGCGAGGTGGTCATCCAAGGCCCCAGCGTGTTCAGTGGATACGAGAATAATCCCGAAGCGAACGCAAAGTCCTTCGTGGACGGCTGGTTCCGCACCGGCGATCAGGGCTTGATTGATGGCGACGGCTACCTGCACTTGACGGGGAGAATTAAAGATCTGATCATCCGCGGTGGAGAAAACATTTCGCCGCGCGAGATCGACGAAGTGTTGCTGAGACATCCGGCCGTGTCGGACGCGGTTACGTTCGGCTGCCCGCATCCCACTCTGGGCGAAGAAGTCGCGGCTGCGGTCGTCCTGCACGAACCCCATGGCTCGACGGAAGCGGCCTTACTGGAGTTCTGTCGCGCCCGCCTGGCGGAATTCAAGTGTCCCAAGAAGATCCATCTCGTGAAAAGCATTCCGACAACCTCCACCGGAAAAGTACGCCGTTGCGAGATGGCCCAGATGTTCTCCGGTAAGAAGGGATGAAATTCCTCATCGCGGGGGCCGGCGCGATCGGTGCCTATATTGGCGCCCGCATGGCCCGCGCCGGTCAGGATGTAACCCTTTTTGCCCGAGGTCCGCACCTGCGCGCCATGAAAGAGCACGGGGTGCGGGTGAAAAGCGTAGAAGGGGATTTCGAGGTTCACCCGAGAATCGTGGGCACGCTCGAGGAAGCTGGACCCGCCGATGTAGTTTTCCTCGGAGTCAAAGCACACAGCCTGGCGCGGCTGGTTCCCAACCTCCATTTTGTACTTGGCCCAGAGACAACCGTGGTCAGCACACAAAACGGGGTGCCCTGGTGGTTTTTCCAGGGATTCGGCGGCGAGTGGGATGGATTGCGACTGGAACGCGTTGACCCTGGCGGCGTAGTGTCGACAGCCACTGACGCCCGCCGCGTGGTCGGCTCGATCGTCTATTTCTCAACCGAGATCGCCGAGCCGGGAGTAATCCAGCACACTGAGGGCAATCGGATTTCGCTGGGCGAGCCGAATGGCACGCGCTCCGAGCGCATCCGGCAAATTGCAGAAGCACTAATCGCCGCTGGCCTGCGTGCTCCCATCACTACGCGAATTCGCAACGAAATCTGGGTGAAGCTTCTGGGGAATGTCGCCTTCAATCCCGTCAGCGCACTAACCAGAGCCACACTGGTCGAGATGTGCCGCGATCCGGAGGTCTCCGACTTAGTTCGAAACATCATGCGAGAGGCGGAAGCGGTGGGCGCCCGGCTCGGTCTGGAGTTGCCAGTTTCTATCGAGCAGCGCATGGCAGGCGCCGAGAAAGTCGGAGAACACAAGACTTCGATGCTGCAAGACCTCGAAGCCGGCCGCCCCATGGAATTGGAGGCCATTGTAGGTGCAGTTGTGGAATTGGCTGAGCGAGTGGGCGTCCCGATGCCTCACACGCGCACCGTATACGCCTGCACGAAACTGCTTTCCCGGTGCCGGAGCGCGTGAATGGGAGCTACAATTTGCGTGCGGGGGAAAACCTATATGCGAGTGATATCACTCCGTCTGGTCTGCCTGTTAGCTTTGATTTCGGCGTTTCCTGCGGCCGCCAGCGAGAAGCAACAAGCAGCCTGCTGTGCTGCGAGGTCGGTTCCTGAACTATTGCAGAGGCAACCGTCAGTTGGGATTTTCACCGCTCCGTCGCAGCTATCACACGATGCGCTGGGTTTCTCAATAAAATCCGGTCGAATCCCTGCCCCGTTCTCGTTTTTGCTCCCTTCGCCAGCACCTACCAGGAGAAGGAATCCGGTCTGCTATGTCATCGACACCTACACCGTTGCGAAGGAAGATGCGGATTCCGATACCACGATGATGGTTGGCCATTCGATCTGCACCCCCGCCTCAAAGTTTCGGGTGGAGCATTCGAGGGAACCTCAAGGTCCACTTCCGCCTGAATAGGTCGATGTCAGCGCGTGCAATCGGATGGGGTTGGAGGCGAACTTCGCCACCGAAGAGGCGTGTCGGGCGTGCCTGGCGCGACTTCGGTTTGTGTTGTCCCCGCTGCGGGTCGGACAAAGCGTGGCCGGTGCGAGGTTGGTGGGAGTGCGGGATGTGGGGTGCCAGACTTCGGTGACGGCGGGAACGATCTTCGAGGACACGCGCATCCCTTTGCCCGTGTGGTTTCGCGCTACCTGAGTCAAAGGGATACCCACCATAGAAGATACTGAGTAACAAGCAGGCAAGCTATCCGGCTGTGCGGGATCCTATAGCACGCCAGGTATCGGTGTCGTCGAACATCGTTCATAGCCGGTCCTCAAGGCCGACAAACGTTGCCAGGTCGAGATTCAGTTCCGGGTAGCGCGACTGCAATCTCCCGCCGAGGACTGCCGAATCGCGCCAGAGACTCTACGCCAAATCCGAGAATTCACCGCAGAGGAGCCAAATCGCAAAGAGCAGGGCTGCTCCTCGAGAGGAGTTGCGGGCCTGAGTTCCCGACTGGCGTAATTGCTTGATTTCAGGCCAAAATTAAGGTTCCTCCGAGCCTTTACTTTGCTCTTGACAGGATGCTTATAATCTTATGGTCCACTTAGCGGACCAGTTGAGAGCTCCCCGTGGCTACCACCTTCAACCACGAGTTCGAGGCGATTCGTCGCAACAAAGTCTACGAAGAGGTCGCCAGGCAAATCGAGCGGCTGATTCTCAAGAAGCTGCATCCCGGCGACAAACTTCCCTCCGAACGCGAATTGGCGGAAATGCTGAACGTGAGCCGCAGTTCCATTCGTGACGCCATTCGCAGCCTGGAATTGGTCGGGCTGGTTGAACCCCGTCAGGGCGCAGGCACAGTGGTGAAGGAAGTTTCTGCCAGCACCCTGGTGAACCCACTCAGTGCCATGTTGAGGCATCGGCGCGAAGCCGTGAGTGAGTTGCTGGATTTTCGCAAGATGCTGGAACCACCGCTGGCCGCCCGTGCCGCCAAGCACGCTTCTGCGGAGGAAATCGCCGAAATGGACGAAATCCTAAACCGGCAGGAGAAGAAAGTGCGCGACGGCGACGTCGCGATCGAGGAAGACTCGGAATTCCACTACAGCGTGGCGATGGCTTCGGAAAACACCGTAATCCTGAAGGTGTTGGACGTCATCATGGATTTGCTGCGCGAGACCCGGGAACGCTCCCTGCAAGTGGAGGGACGTCCGCAAAAGTCCCTCGCGGGTCACCGCCGGATTGTGGCAGCGATTAAGCGCCGTGATCCGGAGGCGGCGGAAAATGCGATGCGGCGACACATTCAAGATGTAGAAGAGATCGTGCTCAACAAGCTCTGATAGAAAGGGAGGCTCCCCAATGGGCCGGTTATTCGCAATCGAGATCATTTATCGAGGTATTTACCAGAAGACTCTAGCCAGCCGGATCAGCCGCGCGATTGTTCTGGCTGCGCACCAGGAAGGCAAGCCGGGCATCTCGTTCGGCCGCTACGGCGACAGCCCTGAGCGCAACGGCATTCCGGCGAAAAACTTTGCCATCGTCGGTACCGACCAGGAAACGCTCGAACAAGGCATGGCCAAGTATGAGCCGAAGGAAGTCGACATCACCATCGCGGTGGACGACACGCTGTGCAAGGGCGTGGAATCCTGGGCGTGGTACGGGCTGCAGCCGGTGAACAAGCTGTTGAAGCCCGGGGGCACGCTGATCGTGACCTCGCGCGAGACCCCGGAAGCTCTCATCAAGATGGCACATCGCAAGGAGACGCCCTATCAGTTAGCCATTGCGAAAGGCACGCCGAGTTTTTCCGGTCTCTGGGTTTACAAGGACGATCATACCGATGTTCGCATTCTGGGCGCGATTGCCAAGCTGCTGCCCGAACTATTTAGCCTCAAGTCGGTGCAGAAGGCGATCGTCAACGAATGGAAAGATCCGCTGAAGGCGGAATCAGCGGCGCGGTCCTATGAGCGGATTTCGACCACCAAAGTGCTGCCGAACCAGGGTAATCCGGAGATTCCGTACAAATTCGAATTTCCCAAGTGGCATGAGATGGGTGACGGGATTGCCATCCCAAGTATCCCAGCAGGCCGGGCAGTCGAAGACCCGGTCAGCCATGCCACGGGCGGCTTCCGGCCTGATCGCAATCCGACCTTTAAGAAGTTCACCACCCGCACCATGCGGCCAGTCGTGAACTTTGATACTTGCATCAAGTGCACGTTGTGCTGGCTGCAGTGTCCGGATTCCTGCTTCGACGTCACTCCGGAAGGGCTGTACGACGCCAACATGCAAGCCTGTTGCGGATGCGGCGTGTGTGAGGCGGTTTGCCCAGTGAAGGACTGCGTCACCATGGTCAACGAGTCGGAATTCAGCGATAACGCCAGCCAGTGGGAAGACTGGAGGAAGGACAAAGACGCCTACAAGGTCTGGCTGGAAGACAAGATTAAGACACGCTCCGAGCGCTCCCACGGTTTCCGTTATCGAGGGCAATACGAGGAGCAGATTCCCGAAATGTTGCAGATCGCCCGTGAAGGCTAACGGTTCAGGAGGAAAGTTGTCATGGCTCAATTGGCCACAGTTTTAGAAGATCAGCGTAAGACAGAAGAAACAGCGTTAATCACGGGCAGCGAAGCCATCGCCGTCGCCTGTAAGCTTGCCGATGTGGATGTCATCACCGCATACCCCATTCGCCCTTATGACACGGTCATGCAGTACGTGTCCAAGCTCGTCTCCAACGGGGAACTGGACTGCGAATATATCGTTGCCGAAGGCGAGCACTCGCAATTCGAAATTGTGAAACACGCGTCTGCCGCCGGCGCGCGAGTGTTCTGTGGCAGCAGTGGTGTGGGTTGGATGTATGCCATGGAGGCTCTGACCGTTACCCCCGCATTGCGTATTCCCATGGTCGCCATGGTCGGCAATCGCGCGTTGGACGATCCTGGCGCTTTCGGTGTGGAGCACAATGACGCGTTGACGGTTCGCGATCTCGGCTGGCAACTGGTGTGGGTCGACACGGCGCAGGAAGCGCTGGACACCGCCTTAATCGCCTACCGAGTTTCCGAGGATCGGCGCATCTTCCTGCCCTGCGCCATCAGCTGCGACGGTGCCTTCCTGACCCACTCGCAGGCGCTGGTCAAAATTCCTTCTCAAGCACAAGTCAATGAGTTCCTGCCGCGCTATAACCGGGCAGACCTCCTCCTGCATCCGGATAACCCGATTACGGTGGCCCCACAGGGCAACGAAGATTGGGTGATGGAAATCCGGCGCCAGAATTACGCGGCCATGGAGCGGGTGTCGGACGTCCTGCGCGAGGCGTACGCCGACTTTGAGCGGATCTTCGGGCGCTCGTATGGCAATCCATTCTTCGAAGAGTACGAAACCGACGACGCCGATATTGTCCTGATGGGAATGGGGACGCTCTCGACGCCGGTCAAAGTCGCAATCCGCAAGATGCGCAAGGCAGGCAAGAAAGTGGGATTCGTCCGCATGCGCTGGTTCCGGCCGTTTGCGGCTGTGGAATTGGCTAAGTCCCTGAGTCGGTTCTCCGCGGTGGGCGTGGTGGACCGCGACTATTCGTTTGGCTCACCCTTCATGAGTGGGGTGCTGGCGAACGAAGTCCGTAGCGCATTGTATTCCTCGCCGGGGGAAAAGCCGCCAGTGGTAGGCTTCATCGCCGGACTGGGCGGACGCGAAGTGACTGTCCCGGATGTGGAAAGAATCACGGACGGCGTCTACAACGCCGCAGAAGGCAGACCGCAACCCTTGACCCAGTGGATCGGGCTGCGCGAGTAAAAAGTTCAGTTCCCGGTTCCCAGTTCTCCACGGTTCTCAACTGGGGACTGAGGACCTAAGATTTTTGCTGATGAGTTGCTGACGTCACCATCAGAAAGGATAAAGAAGTTATGGCTACGTATGTACAGATTGATCCGACGCAGAAGCTAGAGCCTTTCAAGGCAGTGAAGAAGATCCCGCTGGAGGAATACTTCACTTCTGGCCACCGCACCTGCCAGGGCTGCGAGTCGGCGCTGGTAATGAAGATGATGGCCAAGGCGGCCGGTCCGAGAACCATCGTGCTGGGCAGCACCGGGTGCATGTACGTGGCAAATACGACGTACTACAGCACCTCCTGGGTGGTGCCGTGGATGCACACCCAGCTGGGAAGCAGCGGGTCGGCAGCGCTCGGGACGGCCGCGGCCTTGAAGGCCCTCATGCGCAAAGGCAAGATGAAGAAGGAGCCGATCAACGTTATCGCCTTCTGCGGCGATGGTGGCGGCGCCGACATGGGCCTGGGCGCGATCTCCGCGACTCTGACCCACCCCGACTACAACTGCCTTATCTTATTGTACGACAACGAGTCTTATGCTAATACAGACATCCAACTCTCGGGCAGCACGCCGTGGGGCGCCAATACCACTTTCAGCACTCCTGGGAAGATGAAGCGGATCATGCACCGCCGCTGGAAAAAAAATATGGCGGGCATGATGGCGGCAGGTCATCCGGAATGCAGGTATGTCGCAACGATCTGCATGTCTTACGCATTGGCCGGAATGAACTCGATTCGCAAGGCGCTGACCATCGGCGGCCCGACTTTCATTCATTCGCTTGATCCTTGTCCAAAGGGCTGGGACTACGATCCTTACCTGTCCCACCAAATGGGAGAGCTGGCGGTTAATACCGGCGTGTGGCCGATGTACGAAGTGGAAAATGGAGTGCTGAAGTTGACCGGCAGAACGCAGCAGATCGCCGCCGGAAAGATCAAACGGCAGCCGGTACGAGATTACTTACTTAAGCAAGGACGGTTTGCGCACTTTACCAACGATGATATCGATTACTTCCAAAGTAAGGTCGATGAGATGTGGGAAAAGTGGCTGGTTCCCGGGGTGATCCCGTTCCGAAAAGAGGTTGAAGAAGAGGACCACGCGCCTGCCTAGGCACACAGGCGAGTGACTCTCAAGTCGTGTACACCTCTTCGGTCGCAGGCAACCAGGGAATCGGCGTTTACAACTGAAACCCTTAAGAGTCTGACGAGCACCGAGGAGGTGTATCCATGGCTGAGTCCGTCGCAGCCCATCCGAACATTCACCCGTCCCGTATTCCCAGTCGTTGGGTCCAATTAGCCGCCGGCATCATCGCGATGATGGCCATCGCGAACCTCCAGTATGCCTGGACCCTATTCACTAAACCTATACAAGCCCACATGCATGTGACGCTGACGGCCGTTCAGTGGACGTTTGCGTTGTTTATCGCGCTGGAAACCTGGCTGGTACCGTTTGAAGGCTACCTGGTCGACCGTATCGGTCCGCGCCTAATGCTGGGTGTCGGCGGCATCCTGGTTGGACTGGGCTGGCTCGGCGCGGGCAACGCCGAATCGCTGCGCAGCCTTTACTTCTGGTATGCCCTGGGCGGCATAGGCGCCGGAGTCGTCTACGGCGGAACCATTGGCAATGCCCTGAAGTGGTTCCCGGACCATCGTGGCCTATGCGTCGGCTTGACCGCGGGCGCCTATGGGGTCGGCACCGCCTTAACGGTATCGCCGATCGCGTCCATGATTAAAGCCTCGGGCTATCAGCACACCTTTGTTGTATGGGGCATCATCCAGGGGGTAGTGGTACTGGCCGCAGCTCTGTTTATGGCAAAGCCACCGGCGGACTGGGCGCCACCCGGCTGGAAAGAAAAAGAAGCTCAGATCAAAGCCCACGTGCAAAGCTCCAGCGTCGACATGACGCCCTGGCAGATGGTGCGTACCGGGTCGTTCTGGATGATTTACGGAATGATGACCCTGCTGGCCTTCGGCGGACTGGTGGTGACGGCCCAACTCAATCCTATGGCAGTCTCGTATCACGTGGACAAGGTCACCATCATCTTCGGGTGGACGGCCTTGGTGATGGCCATCGAGGTGGATCGCATCCTGAACGGACTCACTCGGCCTTTCTGGGGATGGGTATCGGATCACATCGGACGGGAGAACACCATGTTTATCGCCTTCAGCCTGGAGGCGCTGGCGGTGTTTGCCTTGCTGCAGCTGATCCATCGTCCAGTCTGGTTCATTGCGCTGTCCGGCCTGTGCTTCTTTGCCTGGGGAGAAATCTTCTCCCTATTCCCTTCCATCACCGGGGACGTATTTGGTAAGAAGTGGGCGACCACCAACTATGGCATCGTCTATACGGCCAAGGGACTGGCATCTATTTTTGCTGGGCCCGGCGCCGCCTGGATGTTTGCCAGGACGGGGTCGTGGACCAAGGTCTTCTGGGCGATGATCGCTTGCGACCTTACCGCGGCGTTTCTAGCCATCTTGTGGCTCAAGCCGCTGGTCCGGCGCAACATTGAAGAATCGGAGAGCGGTCTGCATGCTCCTGGGCCTGCGCCTGCGGTCAGCATGCGCAAGAGCGTTGCTTAAGGAACCGGTTGCGACGTAAAGACCCCCTTCGGATGAAGGGGGTCTTTTATTCGTAGCGCCGCTATCCCCGGGGGCTGTCGTGCGGGCGTCTCGTCCGCACCTGCGAGGTCAGGATGCCCTCGCGCCAGCCGGTAAGATGCCGGCGCTACCGCCCAGGCCATGACCTTACCGCTTATTGGTGTCAGACCAGATCAAACTTCAATTCACCCAGCTTCTCCACGCTACAGGCGATCTTGTCCCCTGGTTTCAGCCAGACTTGTTTGTCTTTGGGTTTTCCCAGGATTACGCCCTCCGGTGTACCGGTAAAAACAATGTCGCCCGGTTTCAGCGTTAAATGCCGTGAGATGTAGCTGATCATCTGCTGGCTATTAAAGATGAAATCATTGGTTTCCGATGATTGGCGTGTCTCACCATTGACGCGGCATTCTACTTTCAAATTGCCGGGATCGATCTGCTCGGCAGTAACAAGATAAGGACCCAAGGGCGCGAAATGGTCGGGCGTTTTTCCGATCATCCATTGGCCGCCGGTCTCCAACTGGAGATCGCGGGCGCTGAAGTCGTTGCCCGTCGAATAGCCAGCCACATAGGAGAGCGCATCCGCTTCGCTCACGTTCTTGGCCTCTCTCCCGATCACGATAACCAGTTCGACTTCGTAATCAAACTTAGTGGCGACCTCCACCGGGAGCTTGATGCGGCCGTTGTGGTGGTGGAGGGCATTGTTGTATTTGTTGAAGAGCACCGGCTGCTTGGGGATGGGCATGCCGATTTCCTTGGCATGGCGGCGATAATTCAGCCCGACACAGACAATCTTCTCCGGCCTGGTCACAACTGGCCCATACTCGATGTTCTCTTCTTGCCGGAAAGCGCCAGCCAAAGCTGGAGACTTGAGGGCAGTCTCCACCAAAGCATTCAGCCGCGGACCGTCCTCATTCTGGAGCAGATCATCCATGGTCGCCGGGCCTTGAAGGCGCAGCAGCCTGGCTGCTTCGGGAACATCCAGAATACCCTTGCTGGTCTTAACGCCGAGACGGTATTCGCTGTTGCAACGGATGGTCAGCAGGGTTAATCCACGTGCGATGCCACGTTCGCGGTTGTCTTCAGAATGGGTTGGGACGCTTCCTGAAACACGGGTTGTTGCCAGAGCCACGACTGTACTTGCTCCTTTAAGAAAGTATCTCCGATCGTATTTCACGGCCCGGAACTCCTTAAATCAGAGATCGATGGTTGATTGTCAGAAGGTTCACTCCCCATTATGGTTGACGGACTCTAAGCGACCGTGCGCGCTCTGTCAAGGCCAAGGCTGAGGTCTGTCAAGGCTGCGTTTTCACTATTCGAAATCGTCATGATATCGGCACGACGCGGAACCAATTGCGCTTGCATCAGCCTTCAGTGCTCGTCAAATTTTTCTTGACAAGGCGCAGAGGCAGGATGCCTACTGCTCAGCTAGTTGTCTAGGGTGGTAAGGAGGAAGCGGTGATTCTCTCGGCGCTAGACCGGGCGAGCGTCATCCCACTTTACTATCAGATACGACAGCGCCTTCTCGACCAGATTTCCTCCGGCACACTCAGGCCGGGACAGCCGATCCCATCCGAGCAGCGCATCTCGGCGCGCTTGCGAGTCAGCCGCATGACTGCGCGGCAGGCCTTGCGAAGTCTCTGTGAAGACGGACTCGCTTACTCCCGGCGCGGCAAGGGCACCTTCGTCGCGGAACAAAAGCAAGAGAGGAACATCAACCAACTGCTCTCCTTTACCGAAGAGATGAAGTCGCACGGCGCACGCTCTCGACTTCTTTCTTTCAGCGCGGCTGATCCAGACCGGGAAGCGGCGCGGGTGCTGCAGCTAGGTCGCCGCGAGAAAGTGTTCCAGATCAGGCGCGTCCGGTTGGCGGACTCTGTGCCCATGGCCATTGAAACCAGCTGCCTTCCGGTTCGTCTCTTTCCCGGTTTGGGGGAAAAGTTTACCCTGCGCGGCTCCCTTTACGAGACCCTTGCGCAGCGTTACGGAGTCCAGTTGTACGCTGCCGACGAGATCGTCGAGGCGGGACTGGCGAGCAGCGACGATGCCCGCCTGCTCCAGATCAGCCCGGGCAGCCCAGTCTTTCACTTTACGCGTACTTGTTATCTGAAAAGCGGCCAGCCGGTTGAATATGTGCGCTCCATCTACCGCGGCGACCGCTTCAAGATCGTAGCCAGGCTGACCCATCAGGGGAGGTCCGAAACTGAGGGGAAACTGATTTCGCGCACAAAGAGATGGTCGATTAAAGCGGATCGGCAGCGTGCTGGCTGATCTCGTCAGGAACATCAACCCCAACCCGCTGCTCTTGCGGCAGCCCAAGTGGAGGCGTGATGAAGTTCAGTCGATTGCTTGGTTGTTTGTTCTGCCTGTTGCTGGTCGCCACAGGATGGAGTCAGGAAATTACCGGCACCATCGTCGGCACGACACGAGATGCCAGCGGGGCAGTTGTCCCTAACGCCACCGTGACTCTAACCAACACGGACACGAGTGTCGTGGTCCGCGTGGTCAAGACCGGGCCGAATGGAGAGTTTTCCGCTCCTTTACTCCCGGTTGGCCATTATTCCTTCAGCGTCGAAGCGCCCGGCTTTCAAAAGTACTCTCAGGCCGGAATCGTGCTTAATGCCAGCGACAAGCTTACCTTCCGCCCGACCCTCGTGGTCGGATCGTCGTCGGTAGAGATCAAGGTGGAAGCCGCCGCCAACCAAGTGGAAATGCAGTCCACCCAGGCTGCCGCACTGGTGAACGGCACCCAGGTTCGTGAGCTGGCGCTCAATGGGCGAAACTGGGCCCAATTAGTCTTCCTTAACCCCGGTGTATCGGATGCCGGCAACTCCGACACGCTCTACGTCGGTGCTTTTGCCCCGCAAGGCACCAACCTGGTCACATTCTCGATGAACGGTGGACGCCGCGAGCAGAACAATTTCATGATCGATGGAGCCGACAACGTGGATCGCGGCTCCAACTTGACCTTGCTTTCGTTCCCCAGCGTGGACTCCATTGCGGAATTCCGTGTCATTCGCGGGCAATACGATCCTGAGTATGGACGCGCTGCCAGCGGGCAAGTCAATGTCATCACCCGTTCAGGCACCAGCAGCCTGCACGGCAACATTTTCGAATTCTGGCGAAATGACATCCTCAATGCCCGAGCCTTTGAAACCAAGTACCCGAAACCGATCGCCAATCCGCCCCTCCGCTACCACGATTTCGGTGGCACCATCGGCGGGCCGGTCTGGATTCCCAAGATCTACGAACAGAAAAACAAAACCTTCTTCTTCTTTTCCGAAGAGGTGCGGCGCAATATCAAGTACACGAACCCAACCGCCGAAATTCCCACTACCGATATGCTCAATGGGCAGTTCGCTCACCCGGTGTGCGTCGTCTTCAATCCGGACCATACCTGCGCCGGCACCGCTTCATCGATCCCGGTCTCGTCGTTCGACCCCTTCGCCACAGCGTATCTCAAGGACGTTTATTCCAAGTACCCTCAGCCAAACCAGCCCGGCGATCCTTTCGGCTTCACCTCGACCCTTCGCAATCTTTTCAACTTCCGCGAGGAGATCATCAAAATCGATCACGTAGTCAGTCAGAAGCTGTCGTTTTCCGGAAAGATTCTCCGCGACTCGATTCCTACCGAGGAGCCGGCTGCCATTTTCACGCAAGGTCCGCCGATTGCGAGCATTGGCACCACTTCGACAAACTCTCCGGGCCGCAACTACACCATTCGAGCCACCATTGCGTTCAGCCCCACGTTCTTGATTGAGCCGGGTTACGCCTATTCTTATGGTGCGATTCTCAGCAATCCAATCGGAGTTATGGCCGCAAAGAACTCCCCGGACGTAGTGGCCGCTTTGAACTTGCCTTTTACTCCAACTCTGGCGCGCATTCCTAATCTAACTTTTTCAGGTGCTGCGCCCACGATAGGACTCAGCGGCCCCGGCAGCTTCGGACCCTATCGCGACTACAACCGCAACCACACGGCTTTCGGTAATGTCACCAAAATCATGGGCGGGCACACCATCAAATTTGGCGCGGTCTTCTATCACTACAATAAAGAAGAAAATGCCGGCGGCCTCAACGCTGGCTTGTTTGCCTTTAACGCGAACGGCGTTCCGACTGGTACTCGTGATTTCGAACAGTCCTGGGCAAATTTCCTGCTAGGGCGCGTGGGTACGTTTCAGCAGAGTTCCCTCGATCTCACCGCCAACATCATGGACAACCAGTTCGAGTACTACGCCCAGGACGCCTGGCGCGTTAGACCGAACCTGACTATCACTTACGGTTTCCGGCACTCGCTATTCCGGCAGCCGACGGACGCTAACGGTCAGCTCGGACAGTTTGATCCGGCGTCGTACGATCCGGCCAAGGCTCCTTGCATACGTTCGGACGGTAACCTCGACACCAGCCTGAACGCGAGCGGCCAGATTGTCAGCGTTTGCAACCCCAATTTCAGTCCTCTCAATGGCTACATTTATGCCAACCCGCCCGCAGGTGGCGCCAAGTCACCCTTCGGCAGCAAGGTCGGCAAGGAATACAACTGGGGGATCGCGCCACGGCTCGGAATCGCCTGGGACCCATGGGGCAACGGAAAGGGTTCCTTCCGCGCCGGGTTTGGCATGTTCTATGACAATGGCCAGGAGTTCGGCAACGCCGAAAATGACATTTTCCTCGGCTCCGGCTTCGTTACCAATCTCAGCGTAACCAATACCACCACCGCCAATCCTACCGGGGGCACACGCAGCTTCTCTCCGGCCGCTCCGCAGTTACAGAGCCGGGTTCCCATCAATTACAAGTATCCCTACAGCGAGCAGTGGAGCCTGGACTTCCAGCGAGAAATCTCCCCGGGCTGGATTCTCGACTTGGGTTACTACGGCAACAAGGGCATCCACCTGCCCGGCTTCATCGACATCAATCAGCCCGCAGAGAATGCTTACCTGAAGTGCACCGATGCCACGCCGTGCACCAGCGGCGCAAACCAGATCAGTTTCACTACCACCGTGAACGGACAACCCGCAGTAGCGGTTACGACCGGGAATTTTAACAAGCTGAACATGCTCCGGCCGTATGTCGGCTGGAACGGCGGCAATGCTTTCCGAGAAATCTACACTTCGAACTACAACGGTTTGCAATCGCAACTGCAGAGGCAGTTCCGGGGCAATTCTCTGATCAATCTCGCTTACACCTGGTCGCACAGCTTAACCACGTACCAGGCCGATCGCAGTACCGGGAGCATCATGCCGATCCAGGGGCACATCGCTGATAACAACTATGGACCCGGCATTGGCGATCGCCGGCATGTATTCACTGCCAACTTTGTCTGGGACCTCCCCTGGCTGCACCCGCAACAAGGCCCACTGGGAAAGATTGCCGGGGGGTGGGAGGTCTCAGGCGTCCAGACCTTCCAGACTGGTCTGCCGGCAACCGTTGCCTCGCGCCAGCTGCTTGATCCCACTGGAGCCGGCTGCCTCGGGCCCTCGCCCTGCTTGTTCCGGGCCAACCAGCTAGGCGATCCCAACGCCAATGAGCCGCGTGGTTTCGAACGCTGGTTCAACGCCTCCGCTCTCGCCGATCCCGTGGTTGGACAAAACACCATCCCCTCAGAGAAACCGGGGGCCGTGCGTCTCCCAGGCTTCTGGCGTACCGACCTGGCCTTGTTCAAGAATCTGAAGTTTACGGAGCGCTTTACCGGCCAATTCCGCTTCGAGACCTTCAATACTTTCAACCACTTGAGCCCGGTCTGTTGTGCATCTTTCTCGATGGCCAACCTAAACTTCAACAAGGTTCGCTCGGCGCGCGATCCACGCATCCTGCAGCTGGGCCTCAAGCTTGGGTTCTGAAATACAGGCTCGCCTGGAAAGCGGGCCGTTCCAGGGCCCGCATGTGCGGGGAGTCGAAGGCCGTCGGGACCAAGCAGGTCGGGCAGTCCAGGCAGAGGGTTCTGCGGCTGGCTCCGGGGGCCCGGCAAGAATTTGTACATTTTTAACTTGACGGTTATAACGTGCCAGAGATAGTCTCGCGAACGGCGCCAACTCCGGCCGAGCCTCCTGTCCGGCATGTGTTTTCCTTCGGGGGAGGGCGACGCATTCCGTGTCATCAGCGCTCGGCCTGTCCTAATCTAGTACTTGCGAAAGAAGAGCCGGCAGCGGCAGTTTGTGTAGTAGAACGGCGGGCTAACCCGACTGTAACGGATCGCACTCTTGTCCTCTGACGTTCTCAACATATCTTGCGGCGGTTTTCTCAGATTCATCCCCGGATTTTAAGCTGGTCAGCTACTGTGGGCTCGATGCGGGTGGGATAGGATACATGTCTGTATAGGCAGGC
>DATEPX010000115.1:0-6881 GCA_035272945.1 Terriglobales bacterium | reverse complement strand
CGTGGGATCGAAAGTGCGACGCGTTTATGATGCCGCGCAAACGCCGTTGCAGCGGGTGCTGGCCTGTGGCAATGCCGGAAGGACCAGGCGGCAGAACTAAAACGGCTCCACCAGTCTTTGGATCCGTTCCAACTGGGGAAGGTGATTGATCAGGAGCTGGAACGCATTTACGAGAGGGCGAATCGGCGGCTCAGTCCGAAAGCGACGCCGAAAAGCCAGGCTGCGCATAGCAAGGAGAAAACACAACGCAGCCGGCGAAACGGCGGTGGAAAAGCCGCTCCCACAGCCGCGACAACGGCGGGTCTGCGGTTACATTTCCAATGTCTCGACGATCGACCCCAAGGTTACATTCTTAAATGGCTTAACGCCGTCGGGACGGCTGAAACACATGCTGACTGTCAACTGGTTACAATACGCAGGTGTCTGAACTGGCCTTTTTTGTCGGGAAAGGCGGCGTGGGGAAAACCACGGTATCCGCAGCGTACGCGGTGCACAACGCCGTGCAGAGTCCTTCGAAACGGGTGCTGCTTATATCCACCGATCCCGCGCACTCCTTGGGCGACATTCTGGGCGTGAAGCTGGGCGACAAGGCGAAGCCTGTTCGTTTGCCGGGGCGCGGGAAGCTGTACGCATGGCAGGTCAACGCAGAGAAGCTGTTCCGTGATTTTTTGGGCTGCTATAAGGAGAAGATACTGGCCATCATCGATGCCGGAGCAATCTTCTCGCGGGAGGACATTGAGCCCTTACTGGACAGCGCTCTGCCAGGGATGGCAGAAGTTTCAGCGCTCCTGGCAGTGCGTGATGCTCTTGTCTCGCGTAGGTATGAGCGCATTGTGGTTGACACGGCACCCTTCGGGCACACCCTGAGACTGTTTCAACTGCCGGAGCATTTCCTGCGATTTCTGAACTTTCTGGAACTCGCAGCCAGCCGCGACCGGGTACTGGCGGAACATTTTGGCGGGTCCAGCAGGGGAGCGGGCGACGAATTTCTGACCGATTGGCGAGAGATGGTCGAGGGTGTCCAAAAAGCCTTCACGGAAAACGCGAAGGTTTTCTTGGTGACGACGCCGGAGAAGTTTTCGCTTAATGAGTCGGTCCGATGCTGTGCGGCTTTGGAAAGCTTTTCTCCCCCAGTGCGGGTTGCAGCAGTGGTGCTGAATCGCGCCGTGGTCGGCTCGCACCGCTGCCGAGTGTGCCAAGAAAGAGCGAAAGCCACCCAAGCGGCAGGTAGTTTCCTCCAGAAACAGTTCCCGCGGGTTCGCATACTTATCGGAAAGGATCCGGGGTCTCCGATTCTTGGCGTGGGCAATCTAAGGGTGTTTGCTAGGCACGTATTTTCCGGCGGCCCTCTGAAATTGGATGTTCCCGCTCCAGCGAGCAGGGCAGTACGGCTGAAATCCGCCCGATGGCCAGTTCTGGAAACACCTCTTGCGCTGGTAGTAGGCAAGGGGGGTGTGGGGAAGACTACCATTTCCGCGGGATTGGGTTTTAATACACGTGCCAAGGCAAAGGCGCCGGTCGAAATCTGCTCGGTAGATCCGGCGCCGTCTCTGGATGACATCTTTCAGGCGGAGATTGGTGATCGCTCCGAGCCGGTGCTTGGCGATCGGGAATTTCGAGCATCGGAAATGGATTCAGAAGTGCTCTTCAAACACTGGGTGAGCGAAATCAAGTCCAGCATCGAGGAAGCCACCACCGCAGACATCTCCGGGGTTCATATTGATTTGACCTTTGAGCGGCAGCTATTGTCGGAATTGCTGGAGATCGTCCCGCCTGGTGTGGATGAGGTATTAGCCATATTCCGCATTCTCGATTTACTTAGTCAAGGTTCCAAGGTGGTGATTGATATGGCGCCCACAGGCCATGCGCTGGAGCTTTTGCGGATGCCGGAACGAATCCTGGGTTGGACGCGGACATTGTTGAAAACCCTGGCAGCCCACCGTACACTAGCCCTTGCCCGCGATGCCGGGGTGAAGATCGCGGAAGTGGGGCAACGAGTACGCCAGCTGGCCGCCGTTCTCAAGGATCCCAAACGTGCCCGTACCCATACGGTGATGCTGGCCGAGCCCTTGCCCGACCGGGAGACCGAGAGGCTGATAGAAGACTTGCAGAAGCTGCATCTACCGGCAACTTCCATGTTTATCAATCGCATCCTGTTTGCAGAAGACTTGCGGAAATGCCGCCGGTGCCGCCGGGCCATGGAATGGCAGCAAGCCACCCTGAGCGCTCTTCAGCGGCGCTATCCGGAACTTGATATCTATGTGGTGCGGAACTTTCCGAAAGAAATTGCGGGAAGGGCAGGGCTGCGGTCTTTCACAGGTGAGTTATGGCAAGTCATCTAAAGGCGAATACGACGGCGCTTTATCTGTATGGGGTTACACAAAAGAAAGTGACGCTCACTCGTGGCGTGGTCGGGGTGGATAGCAGCGCTTCGGTTGAACCCGTCGAATGTGAGGGCCTGGTTTGCTGGATCAGCCGCGTCGACAAGACTGAATTTGCGGACAATCTGGCCACCAAACTGGAGAATCTGGACTGGTTGGCAGAAACCAGTATGCGACACCTGCAGGTGGCATCGGCGATCGCGGAGCACACCGAGATTCTGCCGACCCGTCTGGGCACGGTTTTTCTTAGTGCGTCGTCACTGGAAGCTGATGTTCGCAAGAAGAAGGGAATTCTGGAAGCGGACTTCGCAAGGGTGAAGGATTCGGAAGAATGGGGCGTGAAAGTATTTGCCGTGACGGCAAAGCCCGAGTCGCCGCCCGAACCTATGAAGAGCGGAAGGGACTATCTTAAAGCGAAGGCTGTCCTGCTGCAGAAACCCGCAGCAAAGGAGCCGGATTCGGAGATCGAGAGACTTGCGCAGGCGTTGAGGCGCATCGCAGTGAGAACGGCGGATGGCGGTCAGATCAGCGGAGCGCAACGCGGCTTGAAGTGGCAGATTTCACTGTTGTTGAAGCGCAGCGATCGAAAAAAACTTGACGCGCTATTAAAGAAGTTTTCGGATGAGTGGGCGGACGTGCGACGGATCGAGGTCAGCGGACCCTGGCCACCCTATTCATTTGTGACACGAGCCAATGCGGGCTCCAGGGGACATGACTAACGAGATATGCCGAGCGCTGCAAGCAAGATCCTCCTCAGTGCTGAAGCTGCCGGTGATGAAGGTTCACTGCTGGATGTTCTCGATCACGTCCTCAACAAAGGTGTGATCATCCATGGCAACCTGATAATTTCTCTGGCTGGGGTTGACCTGATTTACCTCGGACTCGATGCCATCCTTACTTCAGTCGAGACCGCTTTACAGCACGTACCGTTTCAAGCGCTTCCGACGGCAAGGAAGCAATAGGATTCGCAAACTCCCTAACAATGCCGGCGCTCGCTTACTGCATTACGGAATCAGAAGGGCCTCTCGAAGTTCCCTTGACGGGGGTTGGCGGGATGGCGGTGGAGAGTCTGGAACAGTCGGGCTTACGCTGCTTTGTATCCCGCAATCCGAGTTCAGATCCAATGCTGGGTCCACCGGCACGGGAAGCAGCCTTAGCTTTTCATCGCGTGCTGCAGGAGATTTTTCGGCAAACCGCCATCATTCCTTTTCGCTTTCCTACTGTGCTGTCAGACGAAGCGGAATTGACTGGCCATTTGAACGAGCATGCGGCCAAATATCATGAAGCCTTGGGGCGCCTGCGCGACATGGTGCAGATGGAAATCCATCTTGCCTGGGAGGGTTCCCAGCAGAGTGCGCCCGACAAGCCGACAGGTGCGGAGTACCTGAAGGCCCGGCAGGCGGAGCAGGCCGGCCTCGAAAAGATAGCGGGGCGCTTCCAGGAGGCAGGGAGAAGCTGGATGCACGGGTGGCGTCAGCAAGTGTCCTCGCATCATATCCGTTGTTACGCTTTGGTTGGACGGGGAGCCGTAGCTGAGTTCGAGCGCGCCTTGTTGAAGGTGGAGATGCCTTCGACAATTTCTGCTCGGGTCAGTGGACCGTGGCCAGCCACAGAATTTGTAAGCGAGGAATGATGTCGAACGACGCAGAATTCGCTAGCAGCACGGGGGATGGGAACAGGCGAAGGCCGGTGCACGCGCCTGGGGGTCGTCCCGAGCGTATCGACTGTTCGCCGGACAGCATAGAGCAAGGCCTAGCCAAGCTCGTGCTCAGCCTGATCGAGCTATTGCGGCAGTTGATGGAGCGGCAGGCGATCCGACGGATGGAAGGCGGTTCGCTGAGCGACCAACAAGTGGAGGAGATGGGAGAGGCCTTGATGAAGCTGGAGGCTAAAATCCACGAACTGTCCGCACATTTTGGGCTCACCCCCCAGGATCTAAACCTGGACTTGGGGCCTTTGGGACGGCTACTAGAGAAGTGATATCGCCTTGGAATTAATATAGGCCTTGATAGATAGATGAGCAACTGTTTTGATCCATGAAACCCAAGTCCCTCCGGCCTTTCCAAGAACAGAGATGCAGATGCCAAGTTCGTTTGACATAGTTTAAAGAAGCAATTAGCATCACCCGGACGCATAGCTGTTTTTCCCCCCAGAGAGAGCCAGCAAAATGGAACGAACACCTCTTCCCACTGGAACGGTTAATCTGCTCGACGTCCTGGACCGCGTTCTGGATAAAGGCCTGGTGATTGCGGGCGACGTGAGCATTTCACTGGGGAACGTGCACTTACTCACTATCAGGATTCGCCTGTTGATCTGCTCCATAGATAAGGCGGAGAGGATTGGTCTGAATTGGTGGAAATTCGATCCGCATCTGACGATGGGGGGGCGCCCGGCACCGGTTGCGCTTCCGGGAGCCCGGCGCGTGGTGCGGCGGCCTAGGGTCACAAGGCCGCTGCGTAGCAATCGCCGGCGTTAGTCTGGTCCAGGCGGTTAGCGGGGGTCTTAGGAGGAAGACTTCATGGCCGTGGAGCGTGTCGCTGGCCGTTCGAGCCTGATCGACGTCCTCGACCGCGTGCTCGATAAAGGCATTGTAATCGACGCCTGGGTACGCATTTCCCTGGTCGGTATTGATCTGATCACGGTGGAGGCGCGGGTCGTGGTGGCCTCGATTGATACCTATTTGAAATACGCCGATCAAGTGGGGGTGCTGGGGCTGGTCGCGCGGCCACAGTTGCCGGGAGTGGAAGTACAGGAGACCACGGTGGAGACTTCCAGACGCATCACTGGTGTACCCGTCCGTCGTGGCCCGCGTCGCGGCTAAAGGACGTGAGTGAGGGGTGCAGACGGGATGGCGAGCCCACTGCTGAGACCAAAACCAGAACAATTTGAGCAAGAACTCTCCAGCGAGTCAGCGGGATTTCGCTTGCTTGCCGCTGAGAGACCGGAAGAAGTTCTGCCTATCCTTTTGGAGGAGCTTGTTGGTCTCGGTTTTCCGCGAGCGCTGGTACTGGAAGTCGACCTGGAGACGGGTGAAGTTGAGCCCAACGCGTCGCTGAATTGCGATAAGGCATTCTTGAAAAAATTCCACACCTCCCTCTGGGCCACCGAGAACCCGGCAGTGTCGGTATTACAGAGTCTCAAGCCGGCGCTCCTGCCTGCCGGTGTGGCGAAAGAGGGCTCTTTGTACGCCTACCCTGTGATTTACCGCAGCCGTAATGGCTGTTGGGAAGCTGAGCGAGAACGCCGCCAGGATTGTCTCGCGCTGCGAAATTTCCACAACTCACGGAGGCTTCAAGTCCAGGAACAGGTTTGTGCACTTTGTGGGATGCGAGGCTATGTCAGCCTGATTCTGGCGCAGCTAGGCAAGAATCCGGCGCAGGCACAGTTGGCACAACTGCGCCAGTTGCTTGACCGCGGCAACCTCCATTTGTCGCGATTGTTAAAGGCGGAGCACTACTTCAACCGCGTGCGGGACATGAAGCTCACAATTTCCCGCATGGGCACGGTGATGCAAAGCATGGCCGATCCGGTAATCCTGACGGATAACCAGCATCGGGTAATCATTCAAAACCGGGCGGCAGAGCGGTTCTTCCGCATACCGGAAGGAATCACTGAGGGCGGGCGGCGCGCGGTCGAGTTGAATAACCTGCTGTTTTCAGCGGCGCTGTCATCGATGGTGGTGAGCGCCAGCGATGCATCACGGGATCTGACCTTGGTTGATGTTATGGAAGGCGAGGAAGTTCTGTTTGAAGCGGTATGTGCTCCGACCTACACGCGGGATGGGACGCGTACAGGTATGGTGACGGTCATGCGCAACGTGACTGACTTACGGCGAGCTGACCAAGAGGTGAGGGCCAATCTCGAGAAGCTGCGCGCTGCCGAGGAACTTGTGCGGCAAGACCGCGATCGTTTGAACCTTGTGATTGAGAATGTGGGCGATCCCATCATCGTGGCTGACAATTCGGCAAAGATTGTGATGCTAGATCCTCTAGCGAAAGAACTGTTCGGCTCGGCGGAAGCGGACCGACATCCGGAAGTGGTCAAGAATCAAGCCAAGCTAGATGCCTATCTCACTTCATTCACGTTCTCCTTCGTGGATAAGGAAAATAAGTCTTTACATCTGTACCGGCCGGGTTCTCGCGGAGAGATCGAATATGCTGCCCGATCTGGAAAAATTTATGACGCGCGTGGGCAGGTGGCTTACACGGTGACGGTGCTCCGCGACTTCTCCACCTGGAAAAGGCTGGAGCAGCTGCAACTGGAGCGGCGGATTCTGGAAATGGAGAAATTCGCCGCGACTGGGCGGCTGGCCGGCACGATCGCGCACGAGATCAACAACCCGATGGAGGCGATCAAGAATGCGATTTACCTCCTGAGGGGAAAGCTGGATGCACCGTCGCAGCCAATCTACGAGGTTCTCAAGAACGAGACGGAACGGGTGACGCGCATTGTTCGGCAGATGCTGGGACTCTATAGGAATACGGGACAATTGGGCGCGTT
>DATEPX010000114.1:0-9582 GCA_035272945.1 Terriglobales bacterium | reverse complement strand
CGATGGATCAAGAAGCGGTTGATGTCGGTCCAATAAACGGCCTTGTGCGCCGCATGCCAAACCGCACCTTCTCCGCATACATCGCCTGTTGGCGCAACACAAACCGGATTCTCGCTCATTGCACTCCGATACCGGGTAGCACTCTGCCATCCACATTGTAGATTGCACCTTTGGAGGCGGCCTAAGCCGCCTCGCCGAACTGGCATGCGCATCTCCGAACGGACGCAATGTCGAGAATGGACCCCCCGCCGCGTTTCTTCATCTCGGGAATGCCAAGATGCGCCATCAGATACATGTACATGCTGCCGACGTTCATCATCATGCATTGGTTCCGAGTGTCAAGATCTGTCTCTGTCTCGAGCACCGTACCGAAGCGATGAATGGTGGCAGCGTTGACGACTAAGTCTAGGCCTCCAAACAACCCTAGCGTTTTTGCAATGACCCGCCCGTACTTTGTCAGGCTGGGTATCTGCCCACCGCAACACGATTCGCAATGGCGCGGCCAATGCCCGTGGTACCCGTCACAATGGCAACTTGCGCGCCAAGCTCTTCCATGTGAGCTTCCTCCTTAGTGTGCACGACTTGGGCTTGCCGACTCGGAGGTATCCGTGAACTCATCATTCCTGCGACAGATTGATCGCGGCTCCAGAGCTACCTACTATTGGCCCGACCGATCGCTGTAATACTTATCAAGTTCGGCATCGATAACCCGCGTCAACTCGGCATTTAGTCGGTTATCAAAGGTCTTGAGTGCTTGTCTCCGGAGGCGTCCCATGAGACTCCGTCGCAATGAATACTGTCCTATCCATCGATCGCGCCGCTGCTGCGGTCGCGAAACAAGGCACTATGCGCGCAGCCTACAGCCTGGGATTCGACGCATCGATGATCCGCATCACCCAAGGGGATATCGGGAACTCAGGTCACCGGCGGAAATGCGGAAACTCCTGAAGCGCAAAGTCGCCGAACAGAACGGAATATGCGCAATCTGCCAAAAAGAGTTCACGGACTACAACGACGTTGTGCCGGACCACGAAGATCCCAGAGCAATGGGAGGCGCGTGGAGAGATGACCATCCGGACAACATCCGGGCGGTTCACTGGTGGTGCAACTCGGAAAAAGGATCAATCAGAATTGGCGACTGACGGCCGATCAGTCGTGCGAGGAGGTTGAGCACTCAAGCAATGGGAGAGCGCAGCCTAAACGTCAGACGCCGCGTTCATACAGGTGATCACGCCCGGTCGCAGTAATCACCTGGCAGGAATGACGCAACGTGTAGGAGCAAACCTATAGGCGGGAATTACCGCTGGCTAACCGTAGAACCTTGTCTTTGGAAATATAGATGTGGTCACACATCCGTTTGCGGGCAAGCGCGGCATCCCGATTCTGAATCGCTTCCACAATACCGCAATGCTCACGTACTGGTAGTTCTCCGTAATACCCCGCATCGATCGAGGCATACATGATCCGCTCCATTTGAGATCGCATGTCGGCAACGGCACGGATCAGCAGTGGATTGCGCGTCAGCTGGGCGATCGCATTATGGAACGCCGTGTCCGCCTCGATAAAACGCACATAGCTGGCCCGATCATCTACCTTATGTTCTGTGTTGGCCAGCTCAGCCAAGGGGTCCAACGTCGCCTGGTCCCAGTTCTTCTGCGCGGCTAATTCCGCTGAGGCCCCTTCAACAGCGGCTCGGAACTCGTAGAGCTCATTCACCCACTGAATCGTAATGTGCGTGATGAAGTAGCCACGATTGGCCACGATCCTCACCAGGTGTTCCTGCTGAAGACGTACTGCCGCCTCCCGCACCGGCGTCCGGCTGCCGTGATATCGCTTGGCCAAAGCCTTTTCACTCAGCGCTTCCCCCGGCTGGTACTGGCCCGTGATGATGTCCTTCTTGAGCGCCTGGTAGACTCGCTGACTGAGCGTCCCGTTCGACTCGCCTCCCAGAGCGGTCCTCATTTTCAGGCCCCCTGTCCGGTGCGAAGACCCACCCTTCCTTCTCGTTTTGTCCCGAGTCAAAGCCTTCTTTTTCATGGATTTCGTTTTAACGAACGGGCCGGTTGCTGGCCCGGCTCGCTTCTCGTATGCCGTTCTGCGCCAAACGACCGCTTGCCTGTAAAGAAATATACATTGGATATATCATTTAGGACACATTTGCCAGGCCCTCCGGCGCCGGGCGTTTCAAGTTCGGCACGTGTCGATGTACCGATTGTATACCAGCGGTAATCTTCTTGACATACATACGGGTCTCGGTGTAGGTTGCGCACCTATCCAGGGTATCGGGGAACCGCAAGGGGGTGACTATGTCATGGGACCGCTTTTCTGGAATCGCTTTGGTCGCAGTCGTGTTATTCGCCACAACCGGCTTGATCGCTCAAATCTTCCCCGGCCGGATTACCGGTACAGTGCGCGACGCTCAGGGAGCGGTCGTTTCCGGCGCCAACGTAAAACTGCAGAACACCTCCACCGGATTGGAGCGTTCCGTTGACACCAACGAAAACGGGGAATTCAACCTCCCCCAGCTCGCCCTCGGCACCTACCGGATCACCGTCAGCAAACCCGGCTTCCAGACAGTTGTCCTCATTGACATCACCACTTCGCTGAGCCAGGTGAACACGCTCTCCCCCGTTCTTCAGGTCGGTACTGTAAGGAGCGAAGTTGAGGTGATGTCGCTTCCCCCGCTCATACAAACCGAAACGAATTCCGCCGGCGGGCAACTCTCGGAAGCGCAAGTTATTTCCCTTCCCATCGGAAACAGCGACTATACGCGCCTGGCCTTGACCCTGCCGGGTGCCACACAGAACAGCAACTTTGCCTTCGCGCAATACACCATTAACGGCTCGCGCTCCCGATCCAACGCCTTTTTTGTGGACGGAGCCTCAAACACCGATCCCTCCACCTACCTGCCCTCCCTCAACGAAGGCGGCAACTCCGCCACCGCAGCCACCCGTCTGCCGCTCGATGCCATTCAGGAAGTGAGTGTGGTCAGCGGCGGCGGCGCCGACACCGGCCAGAATGCCGGCAGCGTGATGAATGCCATCATCAAGAGCGGGACCAATCAGATTCATGGATCCGCGTACGAAGTGCATCGCGATGCGGCGCTCGACGCGGCCAACTTCTTTGAAGATTTGGCGGGCAAACCGAAAGCGCCCTTCGTCTGGAATGAATTCGGCGCCACCATAGGCGGCCCCGTGGTGATTCCCCACGTGTACGATGGCCGCAATCGCACCTTCTTTTTTGGCGGTTACGATGGAAGCAGGCTCCGGCTCGGAACTACATTGCGCGGTCTCGCGCCCACACCGGCACAGATTCAGCAAGCTGAGGGTCTCCTCGCAACCCAGAACATCCCGGTAAATCAGCTGGGGTTGAGCGTGGTAGGACTCTACTCGAACCTCGGCCTCTCAGGCCCATTCGTCGTGGATAATCGCGGCCAGCAGTCTCCGAACAGCATGGTCGCGAAAATGGACCATCAGATTTCAGAGAGTGATTCTCTTTCCGGCCGGATGCTCTACGCCAATGGCGAAGATGAATTCCCCGGCGGAGGTCCCGGACCCGGAGGTGGCTCGCAGTTGAGTCCATGGTTCGGCGTGACTCCCACTCACGTCGCCAACTTTGCCATTAGCGAAATCCATATCTTTTCGCCGAATATCGTCAACACGCTGCGTCTGGGTTATAACCGCTTCAGCCAATTCCAGAAGGGCCGAGACGCCAACGTCGATCCCGCCTCAATCGGCCTGAACACGGGTGTAGGCCCGGAGAGCTTTGGCATCCCGGAATTCGACATCGGCGGTTCGGCCTCGGATCGATTCGCGAACCTGGGCTTGCAATATGGGGCTGGCGGGCGCGTCGCCACCACGTTCCAAGTTGCCGATGATTTCAACCTGACTCACGGCTCACACGCTCTGAAGCTCGGCTTTAACTACTTCCACAACTACTCGGATTACACGGTGGTAGGAAGTCGTGGGTTGTTTTCGTTCGACGGTTCTCAACTAGGCGACACGTTGACAACGGATGGTGGACTCGCAGGTCTGGTCGACCTACTGGCCGGATTGCCTACTCCGGGAAACACGTTCATCACCCGGGTGGGCAGCGACCGTGCCAACATCTATCAGAATATCCCCAGCTTTTACGCGATGGACACCTACAAAGTCACGAGCAAGCTGACCCTCATTGCGGGCATGAGATATGACTTTTTCGGAACCGTCGGTGAGTCGCGCGGCCGTTTCTCAGCTTTCGATCCCAACCTGGGCTTAGTCATGGCAAGCCATCTGCCCGGAGGAAAAATCTACGACGCCCCCAAGCGAAATTTTGGCCCCCGCATCGCCCTTTCCTGGGCTCCCCCGGTTCAGTTGATTCCCGGACGGCAAACCGTAATTCGAGCGGGATACGGCATCTACTACGACACCATTCCACTGAACAATTTCGAGGAAGGCATTGCCCAAAATCCGATCGGACCTACTGGCGGTTTCACTATTACCCCGGCAACGCCCATCCCATTCGACGTGGGCGTACCTATATTTGGCGCTGGTGCTCCCCAGCCTCCCTTTAACGTCACGAGCATCGATCCTCACTTAAGGACTCCGAACACCCAGCTCTGGAACCTGAATCTCCAACAGGAACTGGGTCTCAAATTTGTGTTGCAAGTGGGCTACATCGGCAACCGGAGCAACCACCAGCTTCAGCTGCTGGATATCAATCAGCCCACCCCCGGCACCAACACCGCAACCAACACTTCTCAATCGCGACGGCCTTACAACACGCTGTTCCCGACGCTGCGCCAGATCAACACCATCTCGTCGAACGGCTGGTCCGATTACCATTCGTTCCAGGCGGTCCTAAAGTCAACCGACTTCCATGGCCTCACCACACAGGTGGCTTTCACCTGGTCGCACAATATCGACACCGCGTCCGAGGTTGAAGATTTTTTCGGAACCAGCGGCTACGTCCCGCAGGATTCACGCAACCTCGCAGGCAGCGTCGGAAACTCGGAATTCGACCAGCGCCGCGCACTGATCATCACCTACGTTTATCGGATCCCCGGTCCGAAGATCGGCAACTTCGTTGGCACGGCCTTGAAAGACTGGCAGCTGTCAGGAACTACAACTTTCCGCGACGGTCTGGCCTCGCCGGTGTTGACGTTTGGCGGAGAAAGCGGCGTGGATAATTTCCATGAGCGTCCGAACTGCATAGGTCCCATTCGCTATCAATTGACGGATTTCACGCAGCCCTACGTTCTGCCCGGAGCGTTTGCTCCCCCAACTCCCGGGACATTCGGAAACTGTCCTCGAAATCCCATTGTCGCGCCGGGTCTCAACGACTGGGACATCTCCCTCCAGAGGACTTTTCGACTGGGCGAGAGGGTTTCCTTTGAGTTTCGTACCAGCTTCTTTAATGCGTTCAATCACCCGAATTTTGCCGAGCCTTCCCCCGACTTAAGTACCACGATTACCGCAACCGCTGACGATGGCAGCTTCGATTCTCACTTCGGCGTCGGCGGTCCCAGAAACATTCAGTTCATGGGGAAAATTTCCTGGTGAAGCATAATCTGAAATGCGGAAATTCTTGAGCACCGGAGGACGGGTGGTCGCCAAAAGTCGCACGCAGTGGCATGTCGACATCTGGGTGTGTGCCCTCCTCGCGACGGTCTGTTCGCAAGCCAGGGCTCAGAATCCATCCACACGGCCTATAATCATTTCTGTCGACGCCACTCATGCACCGCAGAAAATCCTCCACTCTGAACTCCAGATACCAGCTTCCCCCGGATCTCTCACCCTTTACTACCCAAAGTGGCTACCCGCCGACCACTCCCCCGACGGTCCCATCTCCAATATCGCCGGTCTGAAGTTTTCTTCTAACGGAAAAGAACTCCCCTGGCAGCAGGACGACGTCGACATGTATACCTTTCATCTCGATGTTCCCAAGGGTGCCGACTCCATCGATGTTCACTTGGATTTCCTGCTCTCCACGCCGGGCGCCGCCATCGACTTCAGCGCTTCTGGTTCATCCAAGCTGCTGATACTGATGTGGCATGAGGTGTTGCTCTATCCCGCCGGTTTGCGTGTCAATCAAATCACATTCCATCCCACGCTGCAGCTGCCCCCGGAATGGAAGTTCAATACCTCGCTGCCCGTCTCTAGTCAGTCGGGCAATACCATCAACTTCGCCCCCGTGCCTCTAGACCTTCTCGTCGATTCTCCCGTGCAATCAGGCGAATTCACGAAAGTCATTCCTCTTACGCCCGGTGACAAACTCTCACACGAACTCGATGTCGTCGCCGACGACGTCTGGGCACTCGACATTCCATCCGCACTCATTGACAATTACAAGAAGCTCGTGGCGGAAGCCGGCGCTCTCTATCAATCGCACCACTATCGCGACTACCATTTTCTGCTCACGCTCAGCGACAACACCATCAGTCTAGGGCAGGAACATCACGAGAGCAGCGACGACCGCGTTCCCGAGCGTACGCTCGCCGACCCCAGCAAGCGCCTTCTCGAGGCGGGACTCTTCCCGCACGAATTCACGCACTCCTGGAACGGTCAATTCCGCCGCCCGGTGGGGCTGGCAACTCCCGATTTTCAGCAGCCGATGAAAGGTGAACTCCTGTGGGTGTATGAAGGGCTCACCACGTACCTGGGCACGATCCTCACGGCGCGTAGCGGACTGTGGACGCCCGCTGAAACGCGAGAATACCTGGCGACTGTGGCTTCCTCGCTTGATCATCGCGCCGGCCGGACATGGCGCTCGCTCCAGAACACAGCCAACGCAGCCCAGATCCTTTATTTCGCGCCTTCGGAGTGGACATCGTATCGTCGTGGCACGGATTTCTACGGAGAGAGTGTGCTGATCTGGCTAGAAGCTGACGTGACCATCCGCAAGCAGACCCAAGGCAGGCGCTCTCTCGACGATTTCTGCCGCACCTTCCTCGGTGGGCCGGACGGAGCGCCCGTCATCAAGACTTACACCTTCGACGACCTGGTCTCAGCTCTGAACGCGGTCGTGCCTCTTGACTGGCGCACTTTCTTCCGCGACCGGCTTCAGTCTGTCAATTCCCACGCGCCCCTCGGTGGCATCACGGGCGGAGGCTGGCGCCTAGTCTACAACGATGAACCGAACGTTATGATCGCCGCCAGCCAGGACGCATCTGGCAAAGGCGATTTCACTGCCTCCATCGGTCTTATTGTTAAGGCCGACGGGGCGGTTGAAGATGCTATCCCCGGAATGCCCGCGAACCAAGCCGGGCTCAGCCCTTATATGAAAATCGTCGGTGTGAGCGGTCATCAATTCTCGGTCGATGATTTGAAACGCGCCATCCGTGAGTCGAAGGCAAACCCCGCGCCCATCAGCATCATTGTTTCGAATACCGGATCGCTCGAAACCCACGAGATCACGTACCACGAAGGCCTGCGCTCTCCCCACCTCGAACGCATCGAGGGGGCCAACGACCATCTGAACGACATCCTGAGGCCGCTTGCCAATTCCTCTTCCGCGCGTGCTAGGTGATGCCGATGATGTTCGCGATCAACAAAGAAAACTTTGAAGGTCATCGTGAAGTGACCTGCTGTTCGTGCCATCACGGGGCCGCAAAGCTGGTGCCAATGCCCGTGATCGGCAATGAAGAGAAGCCTGCCACTATGGCGGAAGCGACAGGTGCCGCAGAAGACGAATCCGCTGCAAACTTGCCGACACCGGATGAGATTCTCGGCAAGTACATTCGAGCGCTGAGCGGCGCGAGCGCAAGTGGCGACACCATCACCGCCTTCGACGGGAAGGACGGCTGGTTAGTCGCTCCCGGCCTGTTATACGCGACGCTAGAGAATTCGCAGAGGGTCACCGTCGGCAAGTTGTAGAACTGAAAGAGTCGCTCTTGACATCAGATCACAGCTCAATATTGGCGATTCGCTCCCAGTTCCCTGTCTTCGAGCGAAAGGTATACCTCAATAGCTGTTCCCAAGGAGCGCTCTCAAAGCGCGTGGAAGCCGCCTTCGGCGAGTATCTGCGCAGTTGGCACGAGCAGGGTTCGCCGTGGGATCTCTGGGTTGAGAAATATGAGGAGGCGCGCGGGCTGTTCGCCAGGTTTATTGGCGCCGAGCCTGACGAGGTCGCTCTGGTGGCAAGTGCATCAGCCGGCGTAAATTCCATTGCCAGCGCCCTTTCGTTCACAGAGCGACGAAAAGTCGTTCTGGGCGAATTTGAGTTTCCCACCATGGGGCACATCTGGCTGTCCCAAGCCAGGCGAGGCGCGGAGATCACGTTTATCGACGCCGAGAACGAACGCCTCACAGTTGAAGCCTACGAGCCCGTGATCGACCGCAAGACGCTGATCGTGCCGCTTACACACGTCTGCTTTCGCAACGGCTTTCGCATGCCGGCGGCGGAGATTGCGAAGATCGCGCATGACCGTGGTGCGCTGGTACTGCTGGACGACTATCAGGATTGCGGCACGCGGCCGATGGACGTCAAGGCGATGGATCTCGACTTCTATGTGAGTGGAACTTTGAAGTACCTGCTCGGACCGCCAGGGCTGGCTTTCCTTTATGTAAGGAAGTCGCTTGCGCTCTCGCTGCTTCCGTCGATTACGGGATGGTTCGGCCAGGCGAATCCGTTCGCTTTCGACGTCAAGCTGCTCGAGCCCGCGCCGAATGCGCGGCGTTTCCAAGCTGGCACGCCCGCGATTCCTCCGGTGTATGGAGCGAGCGAGGGCGTCAGATTGCTGCAGGAAATTGGGCTTGGCAATGTGGCGGCCCAGGTTGGCGCTCTGACAGCCGCACTGCTGAAGGAGGCAAGCCAACTAGGGATCCACGCAAAGACACCGGCGGACAGCGTGGGCCCGCTGGTGGTGCTGCAGGCAAAGGACTCAGATGCGCTGGTGAAGATCTTCGCGGAAAACGGAATCGTCGTATCCAACCGGCATGATGGTTTGCGGATTTCGTTTCACCTGTACAACACGCTCGACGACGTGAAGGCGGTTCTGCAATTGCTGGAAAAGAACGTCAGCCTGCTGGTCACCTCGAAGGAGTTGAACACGGCTACGAGCAAGCGGTGGCAGAAAGAGGGGAAATCATGTTGCCCTGGATAGGGCGTGCGACAAAGAGAATCCTGGGGGCAGCTCAGGTCAACGTCTGTGTTGTGTCGCGTCGATCGGCGTGTTGTTATTTGCGATCGCTTCTGCCCCCGCTCAAACAACACCTGCAGCTCAGACCATCGTGATTCGAGCTGGAAAACTCTTTGATGCCAAGTCGGGCCGCCTGATCGGATACAGAACTCAGGACGTATGCACATGCGTGTGCCCATAATCTTCAACGTGCACGGTGTTTCGCCGGCGCAAATGGCAACCGTCTTGGCGGAAAGAGACATCGGAGTGCGCGATGGAAACATGTATTCCCCGCGCCTGCTCACGCGACTCTCGATTGCACCGGAGAGTGATGCGGTACGCGCTTCCCTAGCTCATTACAACTCTTTCGAGGAAGTCGACCGTTTCCTGGGTGCACTTCACGAAATTGCCGGTGAGTAACTTTTCTCTCTTGTGCGAAAGTTCGTCCAATTTGCGAGATTTGTTCCAGTTCAAGAAAAAGGCAT
>DATEPX010000113.1:0-6364 GCA_035272945.1 Terriglobales bacterium | reverse complement strand
CGGTAACTGTGGTCGCCTTAAGAAGAGAATTGTAAACCGCTTCCTCAGTAGCTTCGATCACGGCCAGAAACAGCGGCGACATGGCATCGTTCTGCAGCACCTCGATCTCTCGAGTGAGCGCTTTGTCCTGAGAGCGTATCCACAGTTGCGGCGCAGTCGAGAATGCAATCGCAGAGTCTCCGCTGCCGTTGGAGCCCGCAGCGCCCGTGCGCCCCAGCCCCAGCATTGCCCTGGCCGCCATCCGTTTTAGATTCCGTGAGCGACAGGCGCGTCGGTTGCGATAACGACCATCACCGACCCATTTCCCCGATCGGTCGCGCTGCCTTCCTGCTGAAGCTCTTCGCGCAGGAAGTGGCGGCCCAGTTCCCTGCCCACGGGAGCGCCCGCCATGGTGAGCACGCCACCGAAGTTGGTCTGGACGAGAACCCCGACCGTGTACCCGCCCAGCTGGGGAGGAAGGCGGCGGGAGGAAGTTCCAATGCCGCCCTTGAAGCCGAGCGCGACCGTTCCGGTGCCCGGCGCCGACCGAGCCCTCCTCGACTGGCCCGCCCTTGGCGGTCTTGATGGCGGCAAACACGTCTTCACGGGTGATGTGCCGTCCGCGGGTGTCGCTGAGGTAGCCATCGTTGGTTTCGCCTACCAGCGGGTTGATGGACTCGACATCCTCGTTTCCTAACAAGGCCAGCATGTAGTCGAGGAGCGCGTCGGCTACACGGGGCACACTCAAAGTGGATGTGAGCAGGAGTGGCGTCTCGATCTCGCCAAGTTCGTTTACCTGGGTCGAGCCAGCCAGCTTGCCAAAAGCGTTGCCTACGAAAACTGCGCCCGGCACCTTCTCGCGGAATAGATTGCCGGAGTGCGGCAGGATGGCAGTCACGCCTGTGTGCGGACGTCCTCGCCACGGATGATGGTCGTGTGCCCAACCTCAACGCCAGCAACATCGGTAATTGCATCCAGCGGGCCGGTGGGCAGAATGCCAACCTTCATCCCTAAGTCCGAGGCACGAGGGCGCGCATGGGGAGGGGTGTTTTGAGCGACAGCGACAGTCACCAGCAAAACCGTCAGAGCTCGGAGAATTGTCCTGGTCATTGCGGAACCGGATTATATTTCCGGCGAGCAGCCAGTTGACCGTGGCGAGGGGGACCACCACGAAGAAGGCGAGATGTGGAAGCAAGGGGCGTGCTTTTTGTCGAGAAGAAATTCGAAGGCTGGCAGTTGCCAGCCCTCGGAAAGCAAAGACAAACTAGAAGGAGAAGCGAACCCCGAATTCACTCCAGAGCGAGCGCGGAATAAACGTGCTCGCCGGGTTGATGAATCCCTGAGGATGGGCGAAGGTTGTGGGATCGGCAATACTCAGGGAGTAGTTGTTGCCATAATTGGCCCGGTTGGTCAGGTTAAAGGCCTGCGCCACCAATTGCAGGTTCATGCCTTCGCGAATCCTGATGTTCTTGGCCAGCCGCAGATCAAGCTGGAAGAACGGATCACCGCGAAGCGGGTCGTACTTGGCAACCACGCACTGTTGCGTGACATAGTAGCAGGCCCGTGCACCTTCCTCATTCCCGGAAAATGCCAGAAAGTTCCTTGGATCGCTCTTTGGCACAACGACACCATTAACCGTTCCGCCGCCGGTGTTGAGGGTATTGGAGGAATTGTCAGGACTGTAGGGACGAGCGGAGCCGAACTGCAGGATGGGCGCGAACTGAATGCCCTTCGGCAAGTCCACCATTCCGCTGATGGTGACGTGATGCCGCTCATCGGTTGTAGCCGGGCCCCACTCTTGCGGACCCAGTGCGTGATACCCGTCACGTGAGTAGTTGCGGAAGAAGGTATCGGGCCCCCCTCCGGAATCGTAGCCATAGGCCCAGGACAAGGTGTAGTTGGCATTGAGGCTGAAGCGGTGGCTCATGCGCTGGCGATAGCTGAAGTTCACGCCATCGTAACGCGACCGGTTGATGGATGCCTCATTGCGGACACTATTCAATCGAGGCTGTCCCGCAGCAACAAAGGCGTTATCAAGGGGACGAATGAGGGTCGGATCTCCGGTGCTGGGATCAACCGTTCCGTCCCAGACTTTCTGATCGATGTTGATGGTCTTGTTCTCGTGCAGGCTGAGAACGTGGGTGTATTCCATCTCGACAAGGGAGGTAGGATTGAGCGCCCAGCTGTAACCGAGATTGAATTCCTCGGCCACCGGGTTGCGGTAGTCGGGGTCGATGATACGGCCCACACTACCATTCGCAAGCTGAGCGGAAGGACCGGGCAGACACGGCGACGGGCTGATGCCAAACTGCCACTGTGACAGGGGCTTCCATTGCGACGGTGCGGGTCCGCCAAAGCAAGGCACAGGATCAGTTCCGGCGGAGAGGCTGAGGACGGTCTGGAAGATAGTCGGATTTGACTGCTGTTCCATAAACAGCGGGATGTTCTGAAAGGTATTGCCAAAGTACAAGCCAAAACCACCGCGCAGCACGTGCTTCGCGGCTCCGGTGAGGTCATAGGCAAAGCCAACCCGCGGGCTGTAGTCCTTGTTGCTGTTGTGGGGCAATTTGCGGATGTAGAAGTTCGAAATGGGGTTGTTGATAGCCACCAGCTCTTGATAGGTCCGGCTCCTGGAGATATCCGATACCCCGAGAGTGTTGAAGTCCTTGTCCCAGCGCAGGCCAAGATTCAAGGTCAGGCGCGGGGTCGCCTTCCAGTCGTCTTGGAAGTAAAGACCAAGTTGCTTGGTGGCTACGAGGAAGGTTGGGTCGCCTGTCGAAAACGACATGCCGCTGATCAAGTTTGCGGTACCGAAACCCTGGGGATACAAGCTGGGATTTCCAAGTATCGTGCTGGGATTCTCCTTGAAGTCGATCTCTAACGTCTCGTTGAACTTGAAGAATCCGCCTTCGACAGGATTCCAGATGTAATCGATGCCACCTTTCAACGTATGCTTGCCGACGGTTTTGGAGACGTCATCCTTGAATTGCCACTTGCGCTGGACGGACTGCTGCGGAACATTGCCATTGGTGCCGAACGAAGCGTTCGGGAAAATCACCAGCGGCGCCGTGACCTTGGTATCGATCAGGTTGTTCCAATACTGATATCCGACCGTGAACTGGTTGACGGCGGTATTGGAAAGCTGTGAAGTTAGCGTAAGATTCGCGACCTGCAGATGGTTGAGAGTGAAGTTGCCTTCGGTCAGGTCCATCGTGCTGTCGGATTGATCGTTGAGGCTATTGTTGGCCTGCGAGCTGTAGCTGAGATAGGCGGTGTTCCTGTGGTTGATGCTCCAATCCATGCGGCCGTTGTAGCGGGTCTCGTAGAACGGGCGCGGGATGGTTTTGGACGGCTGCGCCGCAAGCCCTGCCTGCTGCGCGAGGACCAGCTCGGCATAGGATTGGGCAGCCACGGCCTGGGCTTGGCTCTCGCGTTCGCGCTCGATGGCGAAAAAGGCGAAGAGTTTGTCCTTTATGAAGGGACCACCCACCGAACCTCCAAAAAACTGGCGACTGTAATCAGGATGCTCGCGGACGAAACCGCCATGGCCGTCGGGGACCTTCTGGTCCGTGTCCAACGCGCCCTCGCGGAAGAAGCCGAAGGCCGAGCCATGGTAGTTGTTGGTCCCTGACTTGGTGATCATGTTGATAGCAGCGCCTTGCGAGCGGCCGTTTTCCGCCGAGAACCGCTGGGTGCTTATCTGAAACTCCTGAACACCCTCTAAAGGAAGCTGCATGACCGCGCCGCCCACGGTGTTGTCCTTGTTGTCGATGCCATTGACGGTGGTGTTCACGTTGCGGCCATCGGAACCGTTGATGGCGAGAACCGCGTAGCGGTTCTTGGTGGGATCATAGGAATCGGCCGCCTTGACGCCGGGAACAAGGTAGGCGAGGTTCGCGGCATCGCGCCCGACGAGCGGGAGGTCTTCGACCTGTGACGGCGTGACGGACTGGCTGACTCCCGTTTTTTCGGTGTCAACCAGCGGCGCGCCGGCGGTGACCTCGATGACCTCTCCGGTAGCACCCGGCTTCAGGATGGAGTTTACCGAGACCGTCGTACCGACTAACAGCTCTATCTTTTGCACTACCGTGCCAAATCCGGGTTTGGTTGTTTTGATCTCGTAAAGACTCGCCGACAACAGCTCAAAACGAAAATTGCCGAAGTCATTCGTGGTGGTTGTTCGAATACTCCCGGTGCTCTTCTGGACTGCCTGCACCTGTGCGCCGACGACTATTGCGCCCGATACGTCGGTGACAGTGCCTTGGATGGTGCCGGTCGCGGTGGCCTGGGCAAAAAGATACCCGCCGCCGCAGGCGACCACGAACGCCATGGCGAGGACGACGACTGCTAACTGTTTCATGCTGCGCTCCCTACCCTTTGGTTATTTATTTACTTAAATTTACTTAATTTATTTCTGCGGACGTCTGGGTGGTCCGCATATTCGGCAGGCACAAGCTGAGCGTTTGCGCCCGCAGTGACACTCTGAGAGACGATAGCCCCGGCTCGATACCCACTCCCCAGGGCAGGATTCAATTTATTTGCGGCAATTAGCTGGCCAGAGCTTCTCAATCGTAAGCTGCTCATTCGGAGGGGGAAATGCTTGCGTTTAGCAGATCTTCTCCATAATCCGGAAGGTCTGGACGGGAAAATACGAAATTTCATAGAACGCGAAGGCATCGGAAGGACCTGTCATGGCGGCTGAAAATTGATAGCAACCCTCGATAGTAGGCCCACTCAGGGGTGTAGGCGGAGGCCAATATGGTGTGAGTATTAGCGACTCAGCGGGTTCCCTCGGCAAGTTTCGATATCTGCTGTTCGATAGTGTACCCATCGAGATTGACGACCCTTTGGTAACACGTTCCTCAGCGAAGTTGACGTCATCGCCAAAAAATAGTCCTGCCCTTGCTCCTGCATGATGTATTTTTGTACGGATAATGCCAGTTATCCGAGATCGCCGAACCGGGATTCAGTACTGCCTAATAGCTGCGCTTATAATCATCGGCCTTTTTTTTGTGCTCCATACCGTGTTTTCGTGGCACTTGATTGCGTTATCGCCAACGTCTGCCGGGTTCTTTCGGAATGTGCTAGCTGCTCGGAATCCGCAAACTGCACAACACTTCCCTTCCCCGGACGATGCCGATCCGCTTGCGCCGGTGCGAGCGCAGGTTCAGCACGGTTCACTTGCTGATGCTGAGCGCTCGGTTCGCGAGTACCTCCGAACCCACAAACGCTTTGCCAGCGGGCATTTCCTGCTTGGCTACATACTGTTCAAGGAAGTCAAGCCGAAAGATTCCCTGGCGGAGTACACGGAGGGTGCGAAGTACCGATTACCAAGTGCGTCCGAGTTAAAAGTCCTGGCGCTGGACTACGTCTTATTGCGTGATTACGTGGATGCGGATAAGTGGCTCACCCGCGCCATCGAACAGGATCCGAATGACTCTGAGACCTGGTATTACCTGGGCCGAGCCAAATACAACGAAAACCGCTTCGCGGAAGCGGTTAATGCCTTCCAGCAGTGCCTGACACTGGATTCTAAGAACGTGAAGGCGGAAGATAATTTGGGCTTATCCTACGCGGGCTTGGACCGCAACGAAGAAGCTATCGTCGCGTACAAGAATGCAATTGCCTGGCAATCAGGGCTGCCCGCCAAAAATCCTGATCCGTTCATTAATATTGCGGAACTTCTGTTGGAACAGAATCATCCTCAAGAAGCGCTCTCGTATCTGATGCAGGCGGTGGCAATTCCTGCCGAGACTTATCGGAGTCAGGGCATGGCTGAACTGGAGTCGCGCGCACATGAGCACTTGGGAAAAGCTTATTCGCGCCTCAACCAGCCGCAGCAAGCGGAGACGGAACTGGAGAAAGCAGTAGAACTTGCGCCAGATAGTCCGCGGTTGCATTATCTGCTAGGGCAGCTCTATCAAAAAACAGGCCTCCGCGACAAAGCCAAGGCCGAGTTGGATCGGTACGCGGCCCTGTCTCATGGGCAGAATTCGGCCCAAAATAACAGTCAGACTATTGCGCCACCTTTGAGATAAGTTGAAGTCCCCTGTCGACTTGCAGGTCTTTCTGAGGAGATCGAAAGACGGAAGGCTTGCAGGAACCCTCGCCAATCTCAAGCGTCACATCAGGCATTCCGATCATTAGGAGATCCGCCTGCAAGCGCGTACCCGACCGAGTACCGCGGAATCAGCGGGAATCACAGTTCTCACGCTCTCCGAGTCTCGACCCAAGTGACCAATCATCAGAACTCCTTCTATAACAACGTCGGCGTTGTCAAGCAAAAAATAGCAACACTTCTCCCACCGCGCGGCGAGGCTGTCAAGGGCGCCCGAAGGGCGTTCATCGAAGACCCTTGACAGCTTCGCCGCGCGAACACAATCGA
>DATEPX010000112.1:0-3447 GCA_035272945.1 Terriglobales bacterium | reverse complement strand
GATCCCTCGTTTGCCATCATGATGCCAAGGCGGCCGATTTCGGTATCCACCACCGGCCAGAAGGCGTCCAGATTGCGTCCGTACTTTTCGATCCACCAGTCGTATACATCGTGAGGACACACCGAGTGTTCCACGGGGAATAGCGGCGAGACCTTGTAGTGCTTGAGGATAACTTTCCCGCGAGGATTGATAACAAAGCCTACGTTGAAAAAACGATCCTTCAGGTCTGGATGACGGGCCTTCGCCTGCGCCATGATGAAGGCGTTATACTCGCGCGCGATTTTTCCCAGTTCTTCCGTCTCCTCGCCAGGAATGTCAATCGCGCACTCGCGTGCGAACTTCACATGATCGAGGTCGAGCACTTCGTCGTTGAATGCCTGTAGCGCGCCTTCAGGAAACGCAATCAGCCGCACAGGAATATCAAGCGCCGAAAGCCAACTGGCGGCTTTTACAAGATGCTGCAGATGCTCGAGATTGATCTTGATGTCCTTGCGGCGGCGAATCCCACGAACGGAGGGAATGAGTCCGACAGCGGTATATGGTTTCACCAAGATTCTCTCCCTCGCCGGATAGCGCTGGCCGACCGGCAGAGCGGCAAGGCGGTGATCCAAAAAGGCTCTGAGTCTCCTCGTTCGCAAACGACTAAAAGTTGATCCGAAACGAAAGCTGAAGCTGACGCGCGGGCGACACGAATTTCGGCGAGCCGAAACCGGTATTGCCCGGAGGGGGAGGCGCAATATGGTGTCCGAACTCCTTGGGTACGGGCCCTACGAAATCGGGCAGACCGTACACGTGGTCCACGTCTTCCACGTTAGGCCGATTGAATAGGTTGAACACTTCTATGCTCGCTTCTCCCTTAACGCGCTCGGTAAAAGGAATTACTCGCTGCAGGCGCAGATCGACGTCGTAGAACGGATCGCCCTTGTAGCTATTGCGCGCACTGACTCCTACGCGGTCGTTGAACGGGAACGAATCGCCGTTGGTATCGAATCCGGCATTCATGGAGAAATAGCGCGCACTTTGCAGGCTACTGAGCAGAGAGAATTTGAAGTCACGCACAACAATCGGCCACTCCTTTGGCGATTCGGTCAAGAAAGCCAGAGTAAAGCGCTGGCGGACATCGTTGTCGCCAAGGGCGCGGTCAAATTCGGGATGGAGGTAGTTCTCCGGGGTATTGGGAAGGTTGATCGTAGTCGAGATATCGATGGACTTGGAGTACGTATAGTTCGCCAGGAGGTTAAAGTGGTGCGAAAAAGTTTTGCGTAAGCTGGCAGTGCCGGCGTTGTAGAGCGAAAAACCTATGGGCTTAACGTACAAAACGAAGCCGAACGGCGGCAACTGAGGGATTGGCAAAAAGTGCTGTTTGCAACCAGTGGTGATGAGTGGGTCGCAGCCGGGCTGCGGAGCACCATTAATGCTGGAATACACCGGCAAGCGCGAGGCGTGCATCCATTGATATCCCAGAGAAACATACCAGTCATTCCCGACTTGGTGTTCCACCTCAAGGCTAGCCTGCTCTGAAAAGGGGAAGGGAAAATTCTTTTTGGCGTAGCCCAGCGGAACTTGCGCCAGGAAATTCGGAGAAGGATATGTCCCTGTTTTGGCAAAATTGATGAAATCTGCCCTCAATAGCGGCGGAATGGGAGCTTCTCCCACGGCGCCCGAGGGCCCGAACCCGATCAAATTCTGGCTCGGATTCGCGAACTCCGGCAGAAACGGCTGAGTCATATAGCTGAATTCCGAAGCGCCTACCCAACTCACTAGAATATCGCTGTATACGAACGGCGCGACAAACACGCCGGCGCCACCACGCACAACGCCCTTGCCGCCGTTGAACGCGTAAGCAAAACTGGCGCGCGGCTGGACATTGCCATATTGAGTCGGATGGAATCCGCCTTGCTGCTTGAGTTCCGAGCCCGATGGGAACTGGTCCACGTCATAGTGAACGCCGACGGTGAAAGTGAGGTTCGATCTGGCCTTCCACTGATCCTGAACGTAAGTCGACCATAGTATGTGCCGGTACGAGACGGAAGTTGCGTCGTTGAATATTTGCTCACTGGGCCCAGCGTAGAGGCCGTTCTGGAAATTGGGATCGCGCGGCGGAATCTGCTGGCCAAACAGCGACCGTGGCTCCAGGAAGAGAAAGGCCACGGGCGTGCCGGGACCCGTGCCAGGGATGCCGTTTGTCGCGGTAGGATCGAATGGGAAAACGCCGAAGAAACTCTGCGGGGCGAACACCCCGAAGCCGGGGCTGAACAATGTCACCTGTGTGTCGGTCCAGACCGGCTGGACCTCACCGCCAAACTTGAAGGTATGGTTGCCGCGGATGTAAGTCAGGTTATCCGCCGCCTGAAAGTGCTGTTCTTTGTAGAAGTGAACACTGCCCACAAAGCCGCCGGAAGACATTAAGTCAGGAATCCCGAGCGCCGGTTCGAACCCAAGCGCTTTGGGATTGAGGTTGAAGTTTCGTCTGCCATACTGAAGCAGCGTTTCCGAGGTCAAATTGTGGGTGAAAACGTGAATCAGGTTGCCATAGACCGTCTGGTCCCGCACGGGATTGTCGCGATAAGAAGATGGCAGTCCTTCGCCCGGCGCCGCTCCGCGCGCATTCTGCTTGCGTGAATCGTTGAACAGATAACTGATGTTCAGAGAAGTTTTTTCGCCCAGGATATTAGTGCTCTTGACGATGGTCTTGTCGTAATCATCAATTTGCAGGATCGATCCCAGGTTTTCTGGCTGAAGGCCAAGCGTCTGCTTGACCTCATTAATGCTGGGCGTAAGCGTGCCGTCACCCCGAGGCCCCAGACAGCCCTCCGTGTTAATGCAGTGCAGGATGAAAGATGAATACAGCGGTGACTCCGCTCGCCTCTGGCCTTCGTATCCGAGGAAATAGAAGTTTTTCTCTTTGCGAATCGGGCCGCCCAAGGTGCCGCCGAACTGGTTGAAGCGCAAGGTGTTGAAACCCGGAGCGGAGAGCAGGTTCTTGGCATCCAGATTGTTGTTGCGGAAGAATTCGTAGGCCGAGCCATGCACACCGTTGGTCCCGGACTTGGTGATGGTGTTGACCACCGAGCCGAGGTTGCGTCCCGTGTCTGCTGCATACGGACTATCCACGACACGAAACTCCTGCACCCAGTCTTGCGACGGGCTGATGCGCTGCACCCCGGAGATGCTGGTGGTGTAATCAATTCCATCCAGGGCGAAGAACGAAGTGTGGCTCTCGCGGACGCCACCGAAACTGAGTTTCAGAACGGTTTCCGTAAACGGCGACTGCGCACCGACGGCGGTGCTCCGGCCCACGTTGACCGACGGAGTGAGCAGGACGAAGTCAATGAAGTCGCGGCCTGATACCGGCAGGTCAGCAATCTTGGGAGTATCAATTACCTGGCTGACGTCGGATTTTTCTGTGTCGATCCCCTGCACGACATCCTGCACCTGCACTTGCTG
>DATEPX010000111.1:0-4836 GCA_035272945.1 Terriglobales bacterium | reverse complement strand
CCCAATGGGATTTCAGCATCGAGTAGACCACCAAATCCACGTAGTGATCGTAAAGCCACTCGGCTTCGCGCAGAATACCTTCCTGAACGAAGCCAAGGCGTTCGGCCACAGCCCGGCTTTTGAGGTTGCCGAAGGCGCAATGCAAGATAACGCGATTGCAGGCCTGCTCGGTAAAAGCGTAATCGGTGAGGCGGGCGGTGGATTGTGTCACAATTCCGCGGCCTTGATGGAGGGCGTCGAGCCAATATCCGAGCTCGGTTCTTCGGTTCAGTGAGTCCAGATAGTGCTGGCCGATGACGCCGGTCAGCACGCCATCGCAGACAATGGCGAATGTGAATCCATTATCATCGGCGGCCTGTTCGAGCGATCGGCCGATGAATCGCGCGGTGTCGTGTATTCCGTTGCTGTTGTCCAGCCACGGCAGCCACTCCCTCAAATGGACGCGATTGCGGTCGATAAGTGCGCTGATCTCTTCGGCATCTTCTTCCGCAATCTGCCGAAGCACGACGCACTCATTGACCCGCAATTGCAATCTACGCATCAGACCAGTATATGTGGACCCGCAAATCCTTCATCAAGGAGGCGTCCCAGGTGGTATGCGTCGGAATGGCATAAGCGGGAAAGCTCCGCGAGAGGCACAAAATTGTCAAAAAGCACAAAATCTTCTTGTGCTTTTGTGACCTTCATTCTGCCTCTTGTGGTTTGATCCCTTTAGAGCGCCAGTTCGACGGGCGGCGTCGAGACGTGCAGCAATTCGACAGACTGAGCCGAGAGCGGGCTGATGCGAGCGCCGGGCAAGACGATGCCGGCGAGGTTGAGAGGATCGGCGGCGGCGATCTTCAGCGTCATGTCCGACGGCGTGCGGCGTATCGACCGCAACAGGTCCACCGCTTCGGGCCTCGCGAACTGTTCGCCCAGAAAACCGGAGACGAAACGACCGCCCCGAATTTCGCCGCGAGCTTCCATACGGCGGAGCGCCATCAGCAGGTCACGCCACGCAGGAGCGAGGGTCTCGCGGGCGAGAAGGTCTCGAAAAATCACGCCCCATCGCAGCAGAAGCTGGCGGGCAAAGGTGTCAGCTCGTTCATCGGAAGAGGGCCCGGTATGCGGAAGATCCAGCAATGCCCAGCGTCCGGCAGCATGCCGGGGCATCTTCAGCCGCGAACTACCCTCGCCGCGCCGGCGTTTCGGGTCGATCAAGGCGCGCAGATTCTCAAAACCGTCAGCTGTGACAAGTCCCGCAGCGGCAAGTTCCCAGAGCGCATCCTCAACCTGGCTCGTGAGTTGGCCCGTTGCCTTGACCACTTCCGGTAAGAAAGAGGCTCCGCGACGCTGGAGCGCGTCAGCCACTTCGCGGCCGGATTGCGACAAGCCGTTTCTTTGTGCGGGCGACTCCAGGAGCCATGACGCATCTTCCCTTAGAAAGATCGCGACGGGCGCGACCCGGGTGGGCCGGATCCGCCGATTTCGGACGGTTGCATCATCTAACAATAAGGATGGATGCGGTGAGAGACGTCCCCACATCACTTCGCCGGACAGGCACAGACGATCGAGCAAATCCGGCGTGTACCGTGCAACGCGGCGCCGCAAGACCTCGGATTCCCAGGCTGCTGCAGAGATTTCATAGCCTTGGAGCTGCTTCACGATCTGCAACACGCCATCCGTTCCATGGGGCTGTGTCCCCGGCGCCACGTGCTGCCAGGTGAACAAGAACCGAACGAAATCGGCAGATGTCACCGGCTCGATTTCTTTTCGCAGCCGCCCGAGCATCAGCCGGTGAATCCGCGCCAGTAACCGGCGGTTGCACCATTCGATTTCGCTGCCGTCCGCCTTGGATGAGGGAGTGAAGCGTCCGCGAAGCACCTGGCCCCCGGATTCCAGTTTCGCCATTGCGGATTCGACGGCATCCCGCGGCAAAGCCAATCGCGTGGCCAGAGCCGCGACGGTCATTGGTCCGGTGGATTCCATCCATCCTCGAATCGTTGCAACAGGACCTTCTTCACTCTCCGCTACGGCAAGGCGCTCGGCGGCAACCCAGAATACGCAGCCGCCGCGTTCAATGACTCTCGCGCGCCGCAGTTTGAGCAGATCTTCAAAAAACGGCTTCCATTCGGGCGCAGGTGGAAGGACGATCAGTGTCAGCAGGGCGTCGTGCAACTCATCGGCATCGCGGACCAAAGGCCACGACTCGGTGAATACCTCTTCAATCGCGGCTGGATCCAGCGCGCCGATCTCGCCCGCATCGACACCCAAGGTCCTTCGCATTTGAACGGCCCTCGCCCTTCTTTCTTCAAGAGGCGCATCATCGAGATACGCATATGGATTGGCATTCAAGATTTCATGCGACAGCGGAGACGGCTCTGCCGTATCGATGGCGACGCTCTTGATTTCGCCGGTTGCTATGCCGTCGAGAAGGTGCTTCAGGCCGTCAAGGTCCATCGCCTCATGCAGGCAATCGCGGATTGTTTCCTTCACCAGCGGATGATCGGGAATACGGATCTCGCCGGGCAAGTTGTCGCCGCAGGCGGCCTGATCGGGAAAGACGGCGGCGAGCAGATCATCCGAACGCATCCGTTGGATAGGAGGAGGAACCTTGCGCCCTCGTGAAAACCGGAGGACGGCCAGGGCTCGCGATGCGTTCCAGCGCCATCGAGCCGTAAACATCGGCGAGTCCAGCATCGCTTGCGTCAACACTTGTTCAACGGTCGCGGCGTTTAGAAATTCAAAGACCAGCCCAAGAGGGAAGCTGTGCTGCTCGCCGAGCGAGATCACGATGCCGTTGTCGGTCGCTGCCGCCTGAAGTTCAAAGTTGAAAGTGCGGCAAAAACGCTTGCGCAGAGACAGGCCCCAGGCGCGATTGATCCGCGCTCCGAAGGGAGCATGCACGACAAGCTGCATCCCGCCGCCCTCATCAAAGAAACGCTCCGCCACCACCGTCCGCTGAGTGGGCAACGCGCCCAGCGCCGCGGCACCGGCGCGCACGTACAGCGCCGCCTGTTCGGCGCCGCGACGGTCGAGCGCGCATTCGCGCATGAGCCATTCGACGGGGTCGTTCTGTTTGAGGATTTCGGCGCGAACGTTTGCAATTTCTTCCGACAGCTCAACGGTACGCCCGGGCGCTTCTCCACGCCAGAAGGGAATCGATGGCGCGGCCCCGTGAGCATCTTCCACGCGCACACGTCCGGATTCAACGCGCCGAATTCGCCATGACGTGGTGCCGAGCAGGAAAACGTCGCCGGCCAGGCTCTCGACGGCAAAATCTTCGTCGAGGGTTCCGACAATCATCTCGTCCGGTTCGGCAACGACAAAGTAGTTCGCGTTTTCCGGAATCGCGCCGCCTGAAGTGATCGCGGCGAGCCGCGCTCCTCGCCTGCCGCGGACGACGTGATTGATTTGATCGCGATGGAGAAAGGCGCCGCTGCGGCCGCGTTGCGTCGCGATTCCTTCTGAAAGCATTTCAATGACGGCGTCGAAGTCTTCACGGGGAAGATCCCGGTACGGGTAAGCCCTCGAAACCAAATCGAACAGATCGTCTTCATTCCACGATTCGCATGCGGCCGCGGAAACGATCTGTTGCGCGAGCACATCCAGCGGCCAGGGCGGAATCTCCAGTGCGTCCAAAAAACCGGCTCGAGTCGCACGCATCAGGGCGGCGCACTCGACCAACTCGTCGCGTGTTGTTGCAAAGATGCGTCCCTTGGGAATGCTGGTGGGATCGACGCGATGCCCTGACCGGCCGATTCTCTGTAGCGCCACAGCAATTGAGCGAGGCGAGCCGATTTGGCAGACCAGATCGACCGATCCGATATCGATTCCCAACTCGAGCGATGCAGTCGCAACGACAGCCCGCAATTCACCGCTCTTCAGCTTCTGTTCGGCTTCCAGTCTCAATCGCCGGGACAGGCTCCCGTGATGCGCCAGTACCGCGCTTTCCCCAAGACGCTCAGCCAGATGATGCGCGACGCGTTCGGCAAGCCTGCGCGTGTTGACAAAGACCAATGTCGTGCGGTGCGCAAGGATCAGTTCAGAAATCCGATCGTAGATCTCCGCCCACATCTCGTTGCTGGCGACCGGTCCGAGTTCGTCCTTTGGAACCTCGACCTCGAGATCCAATTGGCGGCGGTGACCCTGATCGATGATCTGAAGCGGCTTATCAGGCGATACGAATTTCGCCACTTCTCCGATCGGACGTACTGTGGCCGATAATCCGATTCGTTGCGGATGGCGCCGGCCCGCCTTCATCACCAGATCATCCAGCCGCGCGGCCGAGAGTGCGAGGTGTGCGCCCCGCTTGTCGTCGACCAGCGCATGAATCTCATCGATGATGAAGGTATTCGTCGTCTTCAGCAGATGCCGGCTGCGCTCTGCCGTCAGCAGGATAAACAGGGACTCAGGAGTCGTGACAAGAACATGCGGAGGCCGCTTGATCATCTGCTGCCGCTCGGCCATCGGCGTATCTCCGGTTCGGACGGCAACGCGGATGGGCGGCATCAGCAGACCTTTTTCCCCAGCGAGTTTCGCGATCTCGTGAAGCGGACGTTCCAGATTCTTTTGGATGTCGTTGCTCAGTGCCTTCAAAGGCGAAACGTACACGACCTCGGTTTCGTCCTGAAGCGAACCGTTCAGAGCCGCTCGTACGAGCCGGTCAAGACAGGCCAGAAAGGCCGCCAGCGTTTTGCCCGATCCAGTAGGAGCCGAGATTAGAACATTGCCGCCGGCGACGATCTGCTTCCAGGCCAAATCCTGAGTTTCGGTCGGACGTGCAAACGAATGCTCAAACCATTCCTGAATGATGGGATGAAACTGCATCAATCTATAGATTACAGGAAGGGGAAT
>DATEPX010000110.1:0-26207 GCA_035272945.1 Terriglobales bacterium | reverse complement strand
GTGCTCATCAGCTACTCTTTCGCGAGTAACTGAGGACGAGCCCCGGAAAAGAGAGTCCCTAAAAACGGAAACCTCTTTTCCCGGAATAAGGAAAAGAGGCTGCGAAGTGCTTACAGCTTGCACCCCGAATCTCATGTTCCCCGTTACCGGGCGAGAGTTGACACCGGGCGACCGGGATATATGATCCCGATCCGGTTGTCGTGGCTTCACAGGGCTCGTCCCTCAGCCACTCTTCATGAAATCCAGGTCTGCTCGTGAGAGCAAACTTGTGAAGAAGATGTTACTCGTCACGTAGGGGTGTGTCAAGGAAGGAAGAATCTTTTCCAAGCTTTTCCGAGACCCGACAGGGCTATCAAAATTCTCGATTGTTGCCATTGTGGGGGCCGGGTCTTTGACCCGCCCGGACGGGTCGGAGACCCGTCCCCACACAATTCTTACCGGCTGTACTGGTTTCTCTTCTTTTCTTCGTGGCGCTCGAGCCCTAGCTTGATCAGCCGATCAATCAGGTCGGAATAGGGTAGCCCGGTCGCGCCCCAGAGCTTGGGATACATGCTGATGGCGGTAAAGCCCGGCATGGTGTTGATCTCGTTTACGTAGATCTTGCGAGTCTTGGGATCCATGAGAAAGTCCACGCGGGCTAGGCCCGAGCAGTCCACCGCCTGAAAGGCGGCAATCGCGAGCTCTCTCACTTTCTTGGTTCCTGACTTGCTCAGCTTGGCCGGGATGATCAACTGCGAGCCTTCGTCCAGGTACTTGGCGGTGTAGTCGTAGAACTCCTTGCCGGGAACGATTTCTCCGGGGACGGAAGCTTCCGGCTTGTTATTGCCCAGCACCGAGCATTCGATTTCGCGAGCTTTCTGCTTCTTTCCGCCCACGCCCTCTTCCACGATGATCTTGCGGTCGAACTTGGCCGCTTCCTGGATACACGGTCCCAGCTCCGCACGGTTGTGTGCCTTGGTGATGCCGACCGACGAGCCCAGGTTCGCGGGCTTCACAAACACTGGATATTTCAGCTTGCTTTCCGCCAGCTTCTGGATTTTCTTTGGGTCGCTCTCCCAGGTGCTGCGCAAGAACGTCACGTGCTTCACGATCGGCAAGCCCGCTGCGCGAAACAGCGACTTCATGATGTCCTTGTCCATGCCGGCAGCAGAACCAAGAACTCCGGCTCCCACGTAAGGGATGTCGGCGAGTTCGAGCAGGCCCTGGATTGTGCCGTCTTCTCCGAAGGTGCCATGCAGGACTGGAAAAATGACATCCACATTGATGGCACGATCCGTGGCGCGCCGGGCGAGTGCGGGACCCTCGAACGGGACAAGTCCACCACCTTGGCGATGTACGGGCTCGGGAGGGACTACCACCGCCTCGCCCTTGGCCAGCACCGCTGCACCCGGCGTCACTTCCGGGTCCCCGGCTCTGAAGTGACGAGCTTCTTCGGGGGGCTTGCCCTGAAGCAGCCGCTCGGCAGCGCCGGCGGTCAGCCAGCGGCCTTCTTTTGTAATGCCAATTGGGACCACGTCATACTTGTTCTTATCGATTGCGTTGAGAACGGAGGCGGCTGAGAGCAGCGAGACTTCGTGCTCGCCACTGCGTCCGCCAAAGAGGATGCCGACCCGCAGCTTACTCATGACAGATCAGTGTGTACGGGTCAAGGAATTACGTCAATCGGTGCTCTGGTTCCGAAGGAACATCGTCCGACGGATTATCTTCCGATCACCCGCCCGAGGTAATGAATCCTGCTGTATGTACCGCCGAATTCATCCGTTCTGGCACGCTAGTGCCATTCCCAAGCCGATGCCGGGAGCGTAGCTTGCCCTCATAAACCTGCGCTAGCTACGTCTAGGTGTCTTATGATGAACCAGGAACGCTTCTCTCAGGTTTTTGGCGATATTTGGGAGTACTCGCCTTTTCGTCCCAGTTCACGGGTTGCCGAATTCCTCAAGAATTTTGTGGTCTCAGGACGCTTTGACGCGGACCGCTTCTGGGAATTTGTGACGGTGCGGGAGCCTCTTAGCCGGGAGCGACTTTCGGCAAGATAGGCGCGGTAAGCAAACCGAGACGGCTCGCTTCCCAAAAACAACAATGCCGGGCTGGTTGGCCCGGCTTTTCTTGTTGCTACTGCTTTCGGGGCGCAACTTGGTTTGAGGACCCCGGAAGATCTTGTTACATCACCAATGCTAGATTCTCGAGCTCCTGTTGGAGAATCGGCATAGAGCAACCGGCGCTCTCCACCCGGAAGGCAGCATCCAGAGCCGCCTGCGGCGACACGCCGTAGCCTCTCCCCATCAGAAACACCTGCAACAGCTCGGCGGCCTCGCGGGAATCGATCATCCCACCCTGCAGGAGATCGTTCCTTAGTGCAGTTAACTCGGTACTGGAAAATCTCTCTTTCATGGCCGTCATCACCTCCGACCTCTAACCTACCTTTGAGTATTAGACTCAGCAGGTGCCACGTTTGTTGCATGCAATTCAGTTGCCGCACCCGTCGTCTAATCCGAAACCTCTTTAGAAAACTGTCTACTCTTACTAACCCCAATCTTTTGGAAGAGTTGCAGGCAACCTTTTTGTCAACGGAGGTTGGAGCGGTTCGGTCAGACGTCCAACAGGATGACATTTTGCGTCAATTTGGGACGCGAAGAGCAGGACTCTGCCCAAGGAATGGCTTCAAAACACCCAGTTAGGACGGGTCGGTGGTGGCTTCGTCGATCAACAGGACAGGAATATTGTCCTTGATCGGATAAACCCGCCGGCACTGAGCGCATTTCAGGCTCTCGCCTTTTTGGAGCAGCGGCTTTTTGCAGACTGGGCAGACCAGGATTTCCAGTAGTTCTTTGTCAATCATCTCTCAGATTCTACGCCCAAAAACCTTAGCTGAAAAAATCATTGCTTCTCGAAGGCTCCGCACACGCCGAATTAGGAAAAATGTGCGCTACCTAGCGCACAAATTCGCCATTTCGGGAATGGCTCGGGAAGGTCTGCTTTCTCATTTCGTGACGGCAGTATCAAGCTGTCTCAGCCGAGCTTGCGTTAAAATCGTCCACTTGATTGTTCCTGGTTTTACCGAGGACGGATGTCTGCCACTATCCTGGACGGCAAGAAGATCGCTACCGAAATCCGAGCAGAAGTTTTGGCGGAAATCCAGGGGTTGCGCGCGGCAGGGGTACGGCCCGGCTTGGCCGTGGTGCTGGTGGGAAACCACCCGGCTTCGGCGGTATATGTTCGCCAGAAAGTGAAGGCGTGTGAAGAGATCGGCATTCACAGCGAAACCCATACGCCTCCTCTGATGGTCTCGAGCCGCGAACTGGTGGCGTTGGTCAATGAGCTAAACCAGCGCGACGAAATTGATGGGATCCTGCTGCAGCTGCCCTTGCCTTCTCAAGTGGATGTGAAACAGGTGCTGATGACCGTCGATCCGGCCAAAGACGTGGACGGTTTCCACCCCCTGAACGTAGGATCCCTGGCGACGCAACGACCGGGCCTGGTGCCCTGTACGCCGGCAGGAATTCTCGAGATCCTCAAGCGCAGCCGGATCCCGATTGCCGGACAGGAAGCCCTGGTAGTAGGACGCAGCCACATCGTGGGGAGACCCACCGCTATGCTGTTGCTGAACAACCATGCGACCGTTACGGTCTGCCATTCCAAGACGCGCAATCTGGCTGCGGTCTGCCGACGCGCGGACATCCTGGTGACCGCCGTAGGACGCGCCGGTATGATCACCGAGGAATATGTCAAACCCGGGGCGACCGTCATTGATGTAGGAATGAATCAGATTGCCGAGCGCAGGGAATTCGACAAATTCTTTCGAGGAAATAAGAAACGGGAACACAGTTTCATGACGAAGGGCAGTACGTTAATGGGCGATGTGCACCCGGCCGTAGCGGAGGTGGCGGGCGCGATTACTCCTGTGCCTGGGGGCGTGGGTCCGCTTACCATCGCGATGCTGATGGTCAACACCATCAAGGCGGCGAAGATGCGGCGAGCGGCGCAAGTTCCGGAGCCGTCCAAGCCTTGATTGCACCGCCGGGATAGCAGGGAAAGGAAAGTTTGTCTTCCTGAACAGAGCGAAGGATCTGTGTATTGAACGTGTGGAGACGGGTCTTTGACCCGTCTAAGTGGGTCGGAGACGCGCTTCCACACCTCAAAGCTAATTGAGAGCCATGAGGCACTCTTGCTGAAAGCCGGGTTGACGGGTGGGATCGCTTCCGGCAAATCCGTGGTGGGCGAGATGTTCGCGGCGCTGGGGGCTCATGTTGTGCAGGCCGACCTGATCGCCCACCAACTTCTGCAACCCGGGGAAGCGGTCTACGACGAAGTCGTTCGCCACTTTGGGACAGGAATCCTGAATCCTGACCGCACTGTGAATAGGGCCAGGCTGGCGGACGCGGCATTCGGGTCGCCTAACGAAAAGGTGGCTTCGCGCGTCGAAGAATTGAACCGGATCGTCCATCCCGCCGTAATCCAACGGCAGGAGGAATGGATGGAAACCGAGGGCGGAAAAGATCCTCACGGAGTCGTCATGGTGGAAGCGGCCTTGATTCTGGAGGCAGGGGCAGGCAAGCGCTTCGACCGCCTGCTAGTGGTCACCTGCCGGCCGGAGCAGAGAATACGGCGTTGGGCAGGCCGCCTCGGCTTGGACGAGGAGGAGGCCCGGCGGGAAGTGACGCGTCGCATGGCGGCGCAGTGGCCGGATGAAAAGAAAATCGGGGCGGCGGATTTTGTGATCGATAACTCCGGTTTGCTGGACGAAACCCGACGCCAGGTCGAAACGGTATATTCCAAGCTTCGCCGGGAAGCAGAGAAAAAACCATAAAACCCTAGGGTGGCGAGAATAGAACAAGCTGGTCTGGCTCGGCTTCGTTCCCTGCACCTGTGGGAATCAGTGCCTGAGAACCAAGAACTGGGAACTACTTATGAGAATGATACGACCAATCCTGATTGCTGTCGTGCTGGCGGGAGCTTTCTTTTATTTCACGACTTACCGGCCAAACGGCTTGCGGACCGCTGAGTGGTTTGGCAGGCCTCAGAAGGTCGAGATTACTGAGGCGGCGAGTAACGAGGCGCTGGACAGCGAAGAACAGAACAACATTGCCGTCTATCGCAAGAACATCCCCGCGGTAGTTAATATCACCTCGCGAGCCGTGACTTTTGATTTCTTTTACGGGCTGGTTCCGCAAGAAGGCCAAGGGTCAGGGTTCGTTATCGACAAAGAAGGCCACATCCTGACCAACTATCACGTTATTGCCGACGCGCAGCGGGTGGAAGTCACGATGCACAATCGCAAGAAGTATCGCGCAAAAGTAGTGGGTACGGACCGTTCGCACGATCTGGCCATCGTTCAGATTGATGCACCCAACCTGACCTCGGCGGTGCTGGGTGATTCTCGGAATCTCGAAGTCGGGCAGAAAGTATATGCGATCGGGAACCCGTTTGGCTTGAGCGGGACCTTGACCACCGGAATCGTAAGTTCGATTCGTTCGGTGAGAGAGCCGGATGGCATGACCATTGATGAAGCAATCCAGACGGATGCGGCGATCAATCCGGGCAACTCTGGCGGCCCTCTGATGAACTCGCACGGGGAGGTAATTGGGATCAATACCATGATCGCGTCGAGTGTGGGCCAAAGCGCCGGCATCGGCTTTGCGATTCCCATCAACACGGCCAAAGCCGTGCTGAACGACCTGGTCACGCTGGGGCGGGTGCGCCGTCCGGCGCTGGGTGTGCGCACGATCCCCATTGATCCGGAACTGGCGAATGAAATGGGCCTTGCCGCCGACTATGGGCTGTTGATTGTGCAGGTCATACCTGGCGGAGCCGCGGACCGTGCAGGCCTGCGCGGCGGCAACGAACGAGCGATGTTGGGGAATATTCCGATCACCGTTGGTGGCGACTTGATCATTGCCATCGGCGGCCAGCGCGTCGAGGATCAGCAGACTCTCTCTCAGATCATGAACAATCACCGGGCCGGTGATACGGTTCGCGTGACCGTCTATCGCGGCAAAAAGAAGATGGATGTGGATGTGACCCTGGGCGAGGCAAGGGAGCAGGTCTAGGGAATTGAGTAATTTGGGAATTGGGTAATTGGGTAATTGAAACACCGTGAACGTGGGTGTCCTTAACCCTTTTGGCAATGAATGCTTTTTATGGATGTCGACTCAATTCGCAGTCACTGCCTATCGTTCCCCAAAACGAAAGAAAAGCTTCAGTGGGGCGAGACCCTGTGCTTCAAAGTGGGTGAGAAGATCTTTACCCTGCTGAGCCTCGATGTAGCCTCCGAGACTCGACTGGCTTTCAAGTGCACCCCGGAACGCTTTGCGGAATTGATCGAACTGGAAGGCGTGCGCCCAGCGCCCTATGTAGGGCGATACCACTGGGTCGCCCTGGAGCAGCTGGATTCCTTACCCGATCGTGAGATCGAGGAACTCATTGGCGCCTCCTACGCGATGGTGGCGGCGAAAGCAAGAGTCTCTCACCGCCGAGATCGCCGGGCACGCCGAGCAAAGAAGGCGTAGTCGGGGCTGCCGTCGTCGGGCTCCGTGACCGAAACGCGATTTTGCCTTCTGGCGTTTTCCGCTATCCTAAAACCCTTATGGCCAGCCCTGCCGCGATGCCCTCTGTTTCCGACTCCAATCGCCAATGGTTCTACACGAGGGGTATGGCGCTCATCTGGGCCGTCGCTCTGGCAAATCTGTTGTTCCACATCTACTTCAACAACCGGTATGGCTACTTTCGTGACGAGTTCGATTACATGTCCTGCGGCGATCACCTCGCCTGGGGATACGTAGACCAACCCCCGCTAGTCCCTTTCCTGATCCACATCTGCCGCGCCGTGCTGGGCGACTCCCTGCGCAGCATTCGCTTCATCCCGGCGGTCGCTTCCTCGCTGTTGATCGTGCAGACCGCCGCCATCGCTCGTGAGCTCGGCGGCCGCGGCTACGCCTTCCTCCTCAGCGCCATTGGCGTGCTCATCGCGCCGCAATACCTCTCCAACGGCAGCCTGCTGGGGACAAACTGCCTTGAGCCCAACCTGTGGATGGGCTGCGCCTACTTTGCCACCCTCGCCATTAAGCGCGATGATCCTCGCTACTGGCTGTGGTTTGGAGTGATCGCGGGACTCGGGCTGGAAGAGAAGTATTCCATTGTCGTCTTCGGCCTTGGCATGGTCGTTGGCCTGCTCTGGAGCGAAAAACGCCGCGTCTTCCTCAATCAATGGATATGGCTCGGAGGGCTCGCTGCTTTCCTCATTTTCCTTCCCAACCTGCTCTGGAACATCAAGTACGACTGGCCGTTCGTCCAGCTCATGCGCGGCATCCGCGCCGAAGGCCGTGACGTCGTGCTGGGACCGCTCCCCTACTTCTTCCAACAGACCCTGCTGGTGAATCCCCTCACCGCCCCTATCTGGCTCGCGGGGCTGTTCGCGCTGCTCTTCTCCGCGCGCCTCAAGCCCTACCGCGCGCTGGGATGGTGTTATCTGGTCTGCTACACGGTCTTCTTCGTCCTCCACGGCAAGAATTACTACCTCGCTCCCGTGTACCCAATGCTGCTGGCTGCGGGGGCGGTCGTGATTGAATCTGCGATTGAGGGTAGGGAAATTGCCAGTCCGGAAATTAATTCTCGCGAAAACGGTCGTTCTCGGCTGCAATGGTTGAAACTGGCCATAGCAGTCGTGCTGCTAGCCAGCGGCGCACACCTGGCACCAGTGGTAGTACCGGTTCTTTCGCCTGACCGCTTCCTCGCCTACACAAAATATCTCCCGTTCAAGCTTCCGGTCATGGAACACTCGCACACCCGGGCCGCGCTGCCGCAGTGGTACTCCGACCAATTCGGCTGGAAAGAAATTGTTGATGAAGCTGCTGTCGCCTGGAATCGCGTCCCCATTGATGAGCGCCATGACTGCGGCATCTTCGCCCAGGACTATGGCCAAGCCGGCGCTATCGATTTCTTTGGTCGCCGCGAGGGACTCCCCCCGGCCCTCAGCGGCCACCAGACCTGGTTCCTCTGGGGACCACGTGGCTATTCCGGCAACTGCATGATTGTCCTCGACGACCGGACGGAGGTTCTCGAGCGCCTCTGGGAACACGTAGAGTATGTGGGAACATCTGCTGACAACCCCTACGCGCTGGAAAAACAGATTGACGTCTTCCTTTGCAAAGGTGCGAAATTCGGCACCCTCGACCGGCTCTGGCCAAAAGTGAAGCACTGGCGCTAGCTTCGGTAGTGGTGCAGCTTCTTCAAACCGAAAATCGCATCCGCAACCACCTGCATTAACCACGTCTGGTTTATCGGTGTCATCGAAATGAAGTCTGGGTAGTAAAGTTGGCATACCAACAGTTTCCACAGGCATGAAAACTGCACCACTACCCTAGCTTCGCCCGGAAACATCCGGCTCTGCCTACCCAACTCTCCTGACCACGAGTGCGGTGTTGAGCGTTTCGAACCAGCCGAGTGCCAGCCGGTCAGCTTCTCTATTTGACTGCCGCTGCTTCGCTGGGCTAGCCTCAATCGTCTGTCCAAGGCTCGCTGTCTGACCTGAAACGCAACCAAAAAGCAGGACGGGTCAGAGACCTGTCGTTAATCGTCTTCATGCGAAACCAACACAAGTTCCTGATATGGCTGCTCTTGGCGGCTTTGCTGGCAACTGTGCCCGATACCTGGGCAGCAGCTATGCGGCCCGTACACGCGCCGCATGCCATGGTGGCCAGTGTTCACGACCTGGCCTCTCGGGCCGGCCTGGAGATGATGCAGACAGGAGGCAACGCGGTGGACGCTGCCGTGGCTACAGGGTTCGCGCTAGCGGTCGTGCATCCCCAGGCCGGGAACCTTGGCGGCGGTGGCTTCATGCTTCTCCGTCTTGCCGACGGGAATACCCATTTCATCGACTATCGCGAAAAAGCTCCTGCCAGAGCCACTGCTGATATGTATCTGGATGCCCAGGGCAAGGTAATTCCAAACGCAAGCCTGGTTGGCTATAAAGCCATTGGCGTGCCCGGTTCCGTCGCAGGGATGGTCTATGCGCAGAAGAAATATGGCAAGCTGTCGCTCGAACGGGTGATGGCCCCGGCTATTCGACTGGCTCGCGACGGTTTTCCCTTGGCTTGGGAAGACGCGCAGGATCTTGAGGATGAGGACCTCGCCAAGTTTCCCGAATCGCGCCGCATATTTCAGCGCGACGGGAACTACTACCGGGCGGGAGAGGTCTTTCGTCAACCTGAGCTGGCCCAGACTCTGGAGCGGATCGAGAAAAATCCCGCCGATTTTTATCACGGAGCCATCGCGCGAGAGCTTGCGGCTGAGATTCAGAAGGGTGGAGGCCTGATTTCCTCGGAAGACCTCGCCAACTTCGAAGTAAAAGAGCGTGAGCCGATTCGGGGCAGCTATCGAGGACATGACATCATCAGCGCGCCGCCTCCTTCCTCGGGCGGGATTGCTTTGATGGAGATCCTGAACATCCTCGAAGGTTACGATCTTAGCAAATATGGAAACCGCTCGGCGGCGTCCATTCACCTCGTTTCAGAAGCCTTCCGGCGAGCGTTTTTTGATCGTGCGGAGTTCCTGGGGGATCCTGACTTTGCGAAGATTCCTGTGGCCCAGCTGATCGATAAAAAGTATGGCGTGGCCTGGCGCGAGTCGATCAACCCCGAACATGCCAGCATCAGCAAAGAACTTAAGCGGCCGGAGATATTCAACGAACTGGAACGCTACGCCAAGGTAGCTTGGGCCGGACCTGAGCCGGAGAATACTACGCACTACTCGGTCGTCGATCCTGAGGGGAATGCCGTCGCGGTTACGACTACCTTGAATGACAGCTTTGGCTCACGGGTCACAGTTCTGGGCTTCCTTCTCAATGATGAAATGGACGATTTCGCCTCCAAGCAGGGTGTTCCGAACGTTTATGGTTTAATTCAAGGGCCGGCCAACGCGATTGGACCGGGCAAGCGGCCGTTGTCGGCGATGACTCCTACGATTGTTCTGAAAAACGGCAAGCTCTTCCTGGTTTTGGGATCACCGGGCGGGCCTACAATTATTAGTACCGTGGCCAATATCCTGATGGGCGTCGTGGATTTTGGGCTGGACATCCAGGAGGCGGTGAACGCACCGCGATTTCACAATCAGTGGCTTCCGGACGCTCTCCTGTTAGAAGACCGGATTTCGCCTGACACCAGACACCTGCTCGAGGCTAAAGGACATAAGCTCGTGGTAAGACACTTGTGGGGCGACGGCGAGTGCATTGCGGTGGACCCGAAAACTGGCGAGCGGCTGGGCGCCAGTGATGGACGGAATAACGGAAAGGCGGTCGGCTACTAATGTTGCGGGCGATGTCGACTTACGTTTATGTGAAGGAGCGGCTGCATCCTGGATTGCTGGATGGGCTGGCACGCGGTGGCGCCCAGGCTATCGAAATCTTTGCGGCAAGGCAACACCTCGACTATGCCAACCGCAAACAGCATGTCCGGGAAATTGCCGAGTGGTTCCGCACCAGCGGCGTTCCCCTGCACTCGGTGCATTCGCCGATGTTTGCCGATTATGAGTGGGGACGCACTGGGGCTCCGCCCATCAATGTGGCCTCCACTGACCGGGCCGCCCGCATCGAGGCCATGGATGAGGTCAAACGAGCGCTGGAGATCGCTGAGCAGATTCCCTTTCGCTACCTGGTACAGCATCTAGGTACGGGGAACGAAACCTTCGACGACCGTAAATTTGAAGCTGCCATGACTTCGATCGAGCACTTGCGGGCCTTTGCCAAGCCGCTAGGAGTGCGCATCCTCCTCGAGAATATTCCTAACGAGATGTCGGCGCCCGACAGACTGGTGGAGCTTATTCAAACCTCACACTTCGACGATGTGGGCGTGTGTTTTGATGTCGGGCATGCACACATCATGAGCAACGTGGCGGAGGCGTTTGAGATTCTGAAAGACCACATCCGGTCCACTCACTTGCACGACAACGCCAAGGACAAAGACTCCCATCTTTGGCCCGGCAAGGGGAGCATCAATTGGACCGAAGCCATGCAGATGCTGCGGTCCGCCCCCCACACTCCGCCCATGCTGCTGGAGATCGAGGCGGACGAGAAAGTCAATCCCGTCGAACGCATGGGGGAAGCTTTCTCTACCTTGGAAAAGAATTAGCCGCCGGGTACACCGAGAGAGTTAAGGGAAAAGCTCGGCGATCTCGGCGCGCTCGGCGGTGAAATGGTTTTTATCATGGATTCGACTACCACGACCCAAGCACCGATCACCACGATAGTTGACGTGGGGCGCCATCAAGGCGAGACGGTCACGATTCGCGGCTGGCTCTACAACCTGCGCGAGAGCGGCAAACTGCTCTTCCCGATTTTCCGCGACGGCTCCGGAATAATTCAGGGAGTCGTTGCCAAGAACGCGGTGTCGCCTGAAGTCTTCGACTCGGTCAAGAGCTTGACCCAGGAATCGAGCGTCATCGTCGAGGGCAAGGTGCGCGCCGACAAACGGGCCCCCGGCGGATACGAGCTCGATATAAGCAACGTGCAGGTTGTGCAGCGCGTGCCGGAATCGGATCCGTATCCCATTACGCCCAAAGAGCACGGCGTTGATTTCCTGATGGAGCACCGCCATCTGTGGCTGCGTTCTCCACGGCAGGCAGCAATCCTGCGGGCGCGGGCCGAGATTATCAAGGCAGCTCGGGACTTTTTCGACGAGCGCGGATTCACGTTGACCGATCCACCCATATTGACTCCGGCGGCCTGCGAAGGGACCACTACACTGTTTCCCGTCGATTACTTTGAAGAACAGGCCTATCTCACCCAATCTGGCCAGCTTTATATCGAAGCCACAGCGATGGCGCTGGGCAAGGTGTATTCCTTTGGCCCCACGTTTCGCGCCGAAAAGTCCAAGACACGCCGCCACTTGACCGAGTTCTGGATGGTGGAGCCGGAAGTAGCCTACGCGACCCTAGACGACCTTATGGAGCTGGCCGAGGGGCTCATTTCGTTTCTGGTGAAACGGTGCCTGGAGCGGCGACGAGCTGATTTGCAGACTATCGGGCGCGATGTTTCGAAGCTGGAAAAAATTGCGCCGCCCTTTCCTCGTATCACCTACGACGAAGCGGTGAAGATGTTGCAGGAAGGGCACGCCAAGGGAGCGGTCGAGAACAAATTCGAGTGGGGCGGCGATTTAGGTTCGCCCGATGAAACTTATCTTTCTTCGCAGTTCGAAAAGCCGGTCATGGTGCATCGCTATCCGGCTGCCGTGAAGGCGTTCTACATGGAGCCCGATCCACAGCGGCCTGAGTTGGCTTTATGCGTCGACGTGCTGGCCCCCGAAGGCTACGGCGAGATCATCGGCGGATCGCAGCGCATGGCCTCTTATGACCTTCTCGTCAAACGTATCCGGGAACATAGTTTGCCGGAGTCAGCGTTCAACTGGTATCTCGACTTGCGCAAATACGGCAGCGTGCCCCATGGCGGCTTCGGGATGGGCATCGAGCGAGCCGTAGCCTGGATCTGCGGATTGGAACACGTGCGAGAGACGATTCCTTTTCCGCGGATGCTGTATCGGCTGTATCCCTAGGAAAACACTTAACCGCTGAGTTCGCAGAGGTCGCAGTGAAGAACGCCACGAAAAAACAGTTAGGAGTGAGGCCATGAACGAGCGCGATAGGCTGAATGCGATTACGGAGCAGGTTATCGGAGCCGCCATGGAAGTGCATCAGGTGGTGGGGCCGGGGCTGTTGGAATCGGCATACGAAGCGTGTCTCGTTTTCGAGTTGCGCCAGGGCGGGTTGAAGGTCGAGCAACAAAAACCGCTGCCGGTTATCTACAAAGAGGTGAAGCTGGATTGTGGTTATGGGCTGGATTTGGTCGTCGAAGATTCTGTCATCGTCGAAATCAAGGCAGTTGAAAAGCTCAATTCAGTGGACGAAGCACAATTACTATCGTATTTGCGTTTGTCCGGGTCAAGACTCGGCCTACTTCTGAACTTTCATGAGTCCATTCTGAAGCATGGAATCCGACGAATTGTGAAAGAATTCCCTGACTCTGCGCTCTCTGCGTACTCTGCGGTAAACCAGTTTTCAAAGAACTAGATAGAGTCAATGACCACCACCACAACTGTTCCCTTCACCAGCATCATTCCCCGAAAGATTCGGGTCATCGGCGTTCCTCTCGATCTCGGACAGTCACGCCGGGGCGTGGACATGGGACCATCTGCGGTGCGGGTTGCTGGACTGGAGGCGCGGCTGGAGACACTGGGCCATGTCGTCGAAGATGCCGGCAATGTTTCCGTCGCTATCGCTGAGCAGAAAAAAGAAGGCGATCCCCGGGCAAAATATCTCAAGGAGATTACCGCCACCTGCACCAAGCATGCTGAGCTCGTGATGAAGACTCTGGAAGCGGGCAAAGTTCCCATCGTGCTGGGTGGGGATCATTCGGTAGCGGCTGGGACCGTGGCAGGTGTAGCCGAGTTTTACCGTCGGCAGAAGCAGAAGATCGGCCTGATTTGGATCGATGCCCACAGCGACATCAACACCCCCGATTCTTCCCCCAGCGGCAACGTACATGGTATGCCGCTGGCCGCCATCATGGGCCTGGGTCCTCCGGAACTCTCTAACATCTTTAACTTCTCGCCCAAGGTGAACCCTGATAATTGCGTGCTGGTGGGTGTCCGCGACATCGATTCCATCGAGAAGGAAAACATTCGCCGGGCTGGCGTGGAAGTGTTCACCATGCGCGATATCGATGAGCGCGGCATGCGAGCGGTCATGGAGGAAGCTCTGCGCATGGCCGGCCGCGGCACCGCTGGCTATCACGTGTCGCTCGATATGGACTGGATCGATCCCGAGGATGCGCCTGGCGTCGGGACTCCGGTGCGCGGCGGGGCCACTTATCGGGAAGCCCACCTGGCAATGGAGATCATTGCGGATCACGGACGAATGCTCAGTTTTGAGATTGTGGAAGTGAATCCGGTGATTGACGAGCACAACCGCACCGCAGACCTGGCGGTCGAACTGACCCTATCGGCATTCGGGAAGAAAATCCTGTAGCCGGCACCCGCATGCTACTGGTGTGGGGGGGCTGAGAGCCGCCTCCACATGGGGGTCACTCGTAGCGCAGGCTTTCCACCGGGTCGAGTCGCGCCGCACGAGAGGCAGGCATCGTGCCGAACAGGATTCCCACCGTAGACGACACCAGCAGCGCAATAATTGCCGACCAGCCAGAGATGGGAAGGCGGTAGGCTGTGAAGAAGCGCACCGAGAACGGCAAGGCGAGGCCGATGATGATCCCTATAACTCCGCCAAACAGCGATATGAGGATAGCCTCGGAGAGGAACTGAAACTTGATCTCGCGTCTGGTGGCTCCAATCGCTTTTCGAATACCAATCTCGCGGATGCGGGCGCTCACCGTCGCCAACATGATGTTCATGATCCCGATACCGCTCACCAGCAATACCACCAAGGCAATCGCCAGCAGAACCACGGTCAGCGCGTTTGCGGTCTTGCCCGCTACCACCAGCAGCTGCGTGAGGTTTTGCACGTTGTAAACCGATTCCGGACGATGACGGGATTGCAAAACTCGCTTGATCTGCTCGGTTGCGGACACCACCATGCTGGGATCGGCTACCGAAAAATACATGAGCCGGACCGTGGGCGTGTTCGTGAAATAGCGGCTCACGGTGTAGGGAATGATCATGGTGTTGTTCTGGACCTCGGACTGGCCGAAGGTTTCCACTCCCTCTCTGAAAGTGCCGATTACCGTGAAGGGGAGGCTGCTCAGCTTGAGCACCTGACCTATGGCCGCGTCCGTCGAACCATAGAGCTCCTCGGCCAGCTTGTTGGTAATGACACCGACTTTGTTGCGGGCCTGGGCGTCCTCCTCATCGAAATAACGGCCAGAGATAATTACCAGATTTCTCACCAGACGGTATTCGGGATAAACCCCAAGCACACGAACATCGCGTTCCTTGCCGCCCCCAACCGGCACACGATCGTCCAGGGGCACCACAGGGGAAGCATGCATGATTCCAGTAACCTGTTCGCGAACCATGCGCAAGTCATCAATAGTGAGGGGGTCCGGCGTGGTCTGCGTGATCCGGTCGGCGCCGCCCGAGTACTCGGCGTAAATCATGTTGGCACCAATGGCCTGGATCTGATTCAGCACGTATTGCTTTCCCGTCATCCCAATCGTCACTACGAGGATGAGCGAGGCCGTACCGATCATCATGCCCAACGAGGTCAGCAGAAACTTTATCTTGTTGCTGCAGAAGGTGTCGTAAGCGAAGTTCAGGATTTCGCTCAAGACCAGCGTGGGGCGGTGTTCGCTCGGCGGGCTCACAGTGGTAGTCGCCATTCTCAATTAGATGCTAAACGGTCGCGAATTGAGGCGCAACGTTACCTTCTCGGCGCGCTCTCGGCGGTGAAATCTTCTGCTTCCTGCCACCGAACTGGAGTGCGGCTACTCCAGATGACACACCAGCACCGCGTTATTCTGGTAGGGGCACGAAAGACCCACTACTGCTGGCCTCTGGAGCACCACCCAATTCACCCCAAACATCTGCTGCAGCCGGCGGTAATCAGACGCCTGGAAACTCTTCCATCCTTGTTGGGCCCGGACCTGCTGGCGCCAAGTTTCGGCTAAAGCAGGAAACATGGTCACAGCTCCGCTGTCTTTCCCAACGTCAGCCAGGCGGGAACGCTCGGCAAGGGCACGAAACCCGTGCTGATCCTCGCCGGCCAGCACCATGTAGTTAGGATCAAGCGCGAAGTAAGCTTCGCGCGGCGTGTTCTGCCGGATCCAGAGGAATGCCTGGACCCACTCGTTCTTGGGCTTGGCTCCGGGCCATTCGACGTGCGGCGTGGCGGGAAACAGCTGGCGCTGGGCATACCACATCCCGGCGCAGAGCGGCAGAAACAATAGGGTCCAACGCCAGACGTGGTCTCTGAGGATCCACTGAGCTAAAAGTCCGCCGAGAGAAACGAACAACAGAATGTAGATAAGGTGCAAGCTGCGCATGGGTTGCAGTTCGGCGAAATTGGCCAGTCGGGCTGGAATCGTGATGATTAGCGAAACACAGAAAAAGATGAGACCAAAAATGACTGTGGCCGACGACATCGCTTCCAGCCGCGGCAAGTCCTGGCTGCGCGCAATCCAGCGAATGAGCCACAACAAGGCAAGGGGAGCGAAAATTCCCACCCACTCATACCATCGCCACTGCAGCAAAAAGAAGTAGGGGCGCGTTGTGAGGACTTCACGGTATGCGTCGGTCAGCGGCGGGAACAAGCCAAGAGGAAGCAACAGCAGGGCACTCGTTGCCTCAACTCGAGAACTGCTCAACATCTCCGGTTGTCTTCGATTCATCCACAGAAACAGAACTACATAGGAGGCGCCGAACACGGCCATAAGCGGATGAATCATCCCGGTAAAGACTGCCCACAGCAGCGCACGCAGGAACTTGCGATCGATCGCATTGACGAGGACGAAGAGCACGGCCGGTGTGGAGAACGAGCGCGTGCTCAGGTACTCGTCCATGACGTAGAGCGCGGTGCCCGCGACCGGGATAGTCAGAAGTGCCGCGATCAGCGCTACGCCCCCCCAGCGTGCTAGCGCATCGCGAAATGCCAGGCGTCCCAGATGCCAACAGCCGAGCAGCAATAGAAAAATCGAGAACCACTGCCAAAGAAACAGAGCCCAGTCAACCGGCAGATGCGAAATGCGAATTGACCAGGCCATCAAATTCGGAAACAGCGTCATGCGCGCGTGGGACGCGAAAAAGGCCGAGTTGTGAGGGTAGAGCGCGGGATTCAGCTGTTTCTTAATGCCGGGAAGATAGATTTCCGCGTCTTCAACACCGGGATGATAGCCGTGCACCATCAGGGCACAGAATGCCAATAGCAGGAGGATGGGCACATCCCGACGATAGTTTTTCAAGTCGCGAACCTTTAGAATCGCAGCCTTATTCTGATGAACATTGTCGAGCCTTCAACGATGGCGGACAGGCCCTCTTCTAGCCCGTTGCCGGATCTTACCGGGCAGGCGGACTCGTCTCCAAAACTGGCAGTCATCGTGCCAACTGTCTACGAAGCTGGCAACATTCGCACCTTGATCGAACGCATTCGCGGCGCGCTTCGCCCGCTGGGCATAGGTTATGAGTTGATTGTAGTCGATGATGATAGCCGAGACGGGATAGACGAGATTGTTAGCGAAATTGCACGTCGGGACCCGCGGATCCGGTTGCTCGTGCGCAAGGGAGTACGAGGTCTAGCGGGAGCGGTGATCCACGGGTGGCGGAACACGGAAGCGGAGGTCTTGGGCGTCATCGACGCCGACCTGCAGCACCCGCCGGAATTGTTGCCGCAAATGTGGCAGGCGTTAGCATCCGGGACCGATATCGTGATTGCGAGCCGGTACGCTCCGCAGGGCAGTCGGAGGAATTGGAGTCGCTTTCGTCATCTGCTCTCGCAAATCGCTATCTGGATGACCTGGCCGCTGCAGAAGCCCGGGATTCGCGTGCAGGATCCGATGTCCGGGTTCTTCCTGGTACGGCGCTCTTGCATAAAAGACATCACACTGCAGCCGCAAGGGTTCAAAATCCTGCTGGAAATCCTGGTCCGCGGAGATGTGCATTCGGCTCGTGAAATTCCTTTCACCTTTGGACGGAGACACGCGGGCCGAAGCAAGGCCGGCCTGAAGGTGGGACTCGACTATCTGATCCTGCTGCGCAAATTGCGGAAGACCCGCCGACACGCCACCATGTTGTTATCCTGAGCCGGCGAGCGCCGGCCAACCGATCTCGCGTACGCAAACAGGGATGCGTCCCTGGCTATGCCCGCCATATCCTTCGCGAACCCACGTCCGCTTGACGACATGGCTTACCGATTAAAGGCCCCTTCTTCGTGAGTTAACCCGCCTGCCCGTTAATCGCGCCACGCGCATAGTAGCCAAGGTCCAACTTCCGCCCCTGGACACTGAACCGTGCCAGCCGCACTAAGCCCCATTTCTGCAGCACGAATTGGACCGTGGTAGCTATCACTCCCAGGCCATATTTCACGCTGCGCCGAAAGTTGATAGATGACGCCTCATGAAAATACTTGGTCGGACACGACACCTCGCCGATTCGAAATCCGAAGTAAACGCACTGCGCCAACATCTGGTTGTCGAAAACAAAATCATCGGAATTTTCCAGCAGAGGCAGCTCGGTGAGCACCTTGCGGCTGAAAGCGCGGTAGCCGGTGTGATACTCGGAAAGCTTTGCACCGAGAAACAGATTCTCGAAGGCAGTCAGCAGACGATTAGCCACGTACTTATAAAACGGCATGCCGCCGCGCAGCGCCTGTCCTCCGATAATGCGGGAGCCCAGCACGACATCGTAGACGTCATTAGCCACCATGCTGGCCATGGCTGTGACCAGCAGGGGCGTGTACTGATAATCGGGATGGACCAAAATAACCACGTCAGCCCCCGCCGCCAGGGCCTCCCGATAACAGGTCTGCTGGTTGCGGCCGTACCCGTAGTTTTTATCATGCACGTAGACGTGCAGCCCCAATCGCTCGGCGAGCTGCACGGTTTTGTCTGAGCTGTAGTCGTCTACCAGGATGCGGATATCCACCAGATCAGGGAGCTCCGCGACCGTAGCTTCCAACGTCTTTTCAGCGTTAAAGGCGGGCATGACCACCGCCACGCGCTTGCCATTAATCATGGGTTTCAGCGATCTTCTAACGCGAGCCAGCTCGAACTGAATCTATATTATCGTGACCGCCGATTCCGGCGCTTCGTTCAAAAGCCCGAACATCCGCGATGTGGCGAAATGTAGGGGTTATCTAGTATTTTCCTACCGGGAATTCCGGATTGACAGCAACTCTGCCCCATACTACCGTCCCTGCCGCCTCGTTCAGGGTGAACTCATTCGCGGATTTTGCCACTTTACTTTAGAACACCGGAACATCGTCGCCGCTGCCCCGTCTGCGAATGCGCGGCGCTCGACGTGGGGTTCGAGAGAATATCCAAATAGCAAAACTGGAGGACATATGCGGAAAGGACTTTGGAGTCTTCTGCTGGTATTTGCCTGCCTGGCGTTTGTAAGCGCACAAACAACCCGTGATGCCAAACACGTGGTTCCCACCGGAAAAGGCTGGGGTGTCGAATCAACGACGGCACCGGCCGTCAACCCATATACGGTTACCCTGGGTAATGGCATTAACTACCACGGCGGCCCGATCATGTCGGGCAGTCCGGTGCATGTGTATTTCATATGGTACGGAAACTGGACGAATGGTCCCCGTTCTTCCGACAGCCAGGTGACAGTCGGATTATTGGACGCACTGTTTGGCAGTTCCGGAGGCATCGGCGGATCGGGCTACGAGAAGATTAATACGACTTATGGGAGCAGCACCGCCAACGTCAGCGGCAATATTGCTTTAACGGCTTCAACGACTGACAGCTACTCGCACGGCACAAGTCTGAGCGATTCGGGGGTGCAGGCGGTCGTGTCCAGCGCGATCAGCAGCGGCAGGCTGCCGAAGGATACCAATGGCCTTTATTTCGTGCTGACCTCCTCCGACGTGCGCGAGAGCTCGGGCTTCTGTACCCGGTACTGCGGCTGGCATACTCATGGCACTATCTCGGGATCGGATATCAAGTTCTCGTTCGTGGGCAACCCGGACCGTTGTCCATCCGCTTGTGAAATGCAAACTGTCAGCCCGAACGGGGACAGTGGCGCCGACGGCATGGCTTCGGTCATGGCTCACGAAGCGGAAGAAACCACCTCCGATCCGGACCTGAACGCCTGGTATGACTCCTCGGGCGCGGAGAATGCCGACAAGTGCGCGTGGAAGTTTGGACCTACTACGGGCACGATTGGGAACGGCGCCTACAACCAGACCTTCGGCACTCACCACTGGCTCATCCAGATGAACTGGGAGAACGCCCGCGGTGGCGGTTGCGACAAGACTCTGGGTGGCACGTTCTATACGCGGTAAGAATTGGCGATTGCTGATTTTTGATTGTCGATTGGAAGACACGGCCACGGATACGCGCGGATTTCACGGATTGTTATCCGTGGGATTCGTGTTAATCCGTGGCTGGCTTTAACAATGAGGCGAAAATTTATTGTTTTTATCGTGTTCGCATGCGCGGTTGCGAGCCTGGGACAAACGCCCGGCCGCATCTTAACCACCACCCGGCTAGTGACGCTCTTTTCCCAAATGGAAGCGGACTGGCTGAAGGCGATCCACGAACAGGATCAGGCCACGTTGAACCGTCTCCTGGCGGAAGATTTCCAGATCTGGACGCCGGCCCCGCCCGGCGAACCGATTCCACGCGAACAGTGGTTGCAGCGGGCCATGGCCGAGAAGCTGGATTCTTTTCGTATCCGGCAGATGGCTGCACGCGCTGTGAATAACAGCGCGGTGGTTGTGAGCTTTGTCTTGAGTGAGACCGTCGAGCAAGCCGGGAAGGCCCACACCAGCGACTATTTCATCGTCGATCTGTGGCAGAAGAAGGATGAAAACTGGCAGGTGACGGACCGCTATTCGTCCCAAGTAAAAGGAGTTTCAGGAAACCAGCAGGGAGACGTGAAACCGACAGGGAAGAACTGAACAACGATGTAGTCTCGGTAAAGAAATGAGTCCCTAGCGCTCAGAGCCAGTCAATGAGTGCCAGGGCGAGGTTACGGCTGGCCTCACTTTGGAGACCCGTTCGCCGTCTCCTCAAGCCCCTCTTGCCTAATCTCCTTCAATTTCAGGTGTCGCTTTTCGGGGCCAGACGGCATGCACGTCATTACAGAGCGGGATCGGCGTGCACCTTGCTCGGATAGCTGCCCGCCAGTTTCAGAAGGAAGCCGTGTATCCGATGGAAAAACGGGGTACCGGGAAGAAACATGAACGGGCAGTGGCCTTCAACCAGGCCTATACTCTTCTGACGGCACAACCCGGCAGCCTCTTTACTGACTGCACCTTGGCCCCCACCGCGATGCATCCATACATGCCGAATGCCGGCTTCGATGCAGTCCCGCACCACGCGTTCCGTGTCTCGGGGCGCGGTCATGACCAGCGCACCCTGAGCGGGTGGATCAATCTCCTGGACGCGGGGAAAGCACCGCTTGCTCTCCAGTTCGGTGGCGCCCGGATTTACCGGAATCATGTCGTAACCTCTGTTACACATCTCGCGGAAGAGCATGCGACTGAAATCCTTTGGGTCGCGTGATACGCCGACCAGAGCGATGCGTCTCAGGTCGAGGAAATCGCGAACTTCAGCAATGGTGCTGGGCATCGGAGTAGACCTCCTCCAGACGGCGTTAATGAAGATTCAAAACCCTGGCCAGACATGGCAGAAGTGACCGAGATCACATGGGAATGTGCCTACCTTGGCATCCGATATACGGTACATAGCAGGGCCTCTTGGAAAAACAGCTGCGGCACCTTCTCAATGAGCAAGGGCGCAAGTGGAAGAAGCCTTCTCGCCGGGATCCACGCCATCTTCAGCACGCATCCCCGAAATCACGGTCGATTGGTAAACTAAGGGAATCCCGAGCAAGCCCCGGGGGAACCAGAAGATTCCATGTCCGGCAAGCGCACTCTATTCGAAAAGGTTTGGGACAACCACCTGGTCGGTGAGCCGGCGGGGGGAAGTCCTCTCCTTTATATAGACCTCCACCTCGTGCACGAGGTGACTTCGCCGCAAGCATTCGACGGCCTGAGGGCTGCCGGGAGGCGTGTACGCCAGCCTCATCGCACCGTGGCTACTGTGGATCACAATGTTCCGACCACGCCTCGCGGACTTCCGATCACCGATCCCATTGCCGCCCGCCAGATCGAAGCCCTGCAGAAGAACTGTAGGGAGTTCGGCATTCCCCTGTTCGACATAGACTCACCCCAGCAGGGCATCGTCCACGTTATCGGCCCAGAACTCGGATTGACTCAGCCCGGCATGACGATCGTCTGCGGTGACAGCCATACCAGCACGCATGGCGCTTTCGGCGCCTTGGCCTTTGGCGTGGGTACCTCCGAGGTTGAGCACGTTCTAGCGACCCAATGTTTGCCCCAACGCAAGCCGAAGACCATGCTCATCGACGTCCAGGGGGCGCTGCCAGAAGGAGTCACCTCGAAAGATCTCATCCTCGGCATCATTGGGCAGATCGGAACCGATGGCGCTACCGGCCATGTTATCGAGTACGCAGGCGAAGCAGTTCGGGCGCTCTCCATGGAAGGGCGCATGACGGTCTGCAACATGAGCATCGAGGCCGGTGCGCGCGCCGGTATGGTTGCTCCCGACGAGACTACATTCGCATACATAAAAGGACGCCGTTTCGCTCCCACGGGAGATGATTGGGAGAAGGCACTGGTTTGCGGCCGCACGTTGCCCTCCGATCCCGGGGCCCGGTTCGACAAAGTAGTTAAGGTTGACGCCGCCGGGCTCGCTCCTTTTGTGACGTGGGGCACGAATCCGGGGATGGTCGTGCCGGTCACTGAGCGCGTGCCGGAATTAAACGGCTTCCGCAGCGATGCCGACCGGCGCGCTGCTGAGCGCATGTTTGAGTACATGGCGCTTGAGCCGGGGACTCGCGTGCAGGATATCTCGGTGGATCGTGTATTCATCGGTTCGTGTACGAACTCGCGTCTGGAAGACTTGCGCGCCGCGGCTCGGGTTGCCAAGGGATACAAAGTTAATTCCAAGGTGCGGGCCATGGTGGTTCCGGGATCGCAGACCGTCAAGCATGCGGCGGAGCGGGAAGGGCTGCACAAGGTTTTTCAGGAGGCCGGATTCGAGTGGCGGGAGTCAGGCTGCTCGATGTGCCTGGGTATGAATCCGGACATCCTTCAACCTGGGGAGCGCTGCGCTTCCACCAGCAATCGGAATTTTGAGGGACGTCAGGGGCGAGGCGGGCGCACACATTTGGTCAGTCCTATGATGGCGGCAGCAGCGGCGATTGCAGGGCACTTCACGGATGTTCGGAACTGGCGGTTTCGGTAAGGAGAATCACAAGCAGATTCCTCGACGCTGGAGCCGCCTCGGAATGACAAGAAGGTCTTACGCGCGGACAAGAGTGTCCGCGCCACAGGAGACAATGCAAGCTTTTCGCGTACATGCCGGCTTAGTCGCTCCTTTGGATCGCGCTAACGTGGACACGGATCAGATCATTCCTAAGCAGTTTCTGAAGCGCATCGAGCGTACTGGTTTCGGAGAGTTCCTGTTCTTCGACTGGCGCCGCAAGAATGGCGGCGAACAGGATCCGTCTTTTGTGCTTAATCAGCCCCGGTACAAAGGTGCGAGCATCCTCGTGGCAGGAAGAAACTTTGGCTGCGGATCTTCGCGCGAGCACGCCGTGTGGGCCTTGGCGGATTTTGGTTTTCGCGCTGTGATTGCTTCCTCGTTTGCCGACATCTTCGCCAACAATAGCGTCAAGAACGGCTTTCTGACCGTCGCGTTGTCCGAAGACCAAGTCAATGAATTACTCCGCCGCGCGCGAGAGAAGGATGGTTATCAACTCACGGTTGATCTCGAACAGCGCAAGGTGTCCGACGGGCACGGTTTTTCGGCCGGCTTCCAGATCGACGATTTTGTCCGTCACTGCTTGCTGGAAGGCCTGGATGATATTGGCCTGACGCTGCAGCACGAAGCCGAAATCGCAGCCTACGAAGAGCGGCACCCGCTGCCCAAGACCGTTCGGCAGGCGTTCTAAGCCGCAACGAACGGCAGGCAGCTAGAATCTCCTCCCTTATCACAAACCTGGCGCGGTGCTCTCAATTACAATGATCGCCCGGGAGGGTTCCCTGATGCGTCAGGTCCTGAAGGTCCCTGCAGTCATCCTTTTTCTAGCTTCATTCTTATTGGCGCAAGCGTCCAATCAGCCAACTACCGCAGACGTGGAAAAATTCTTGAGTGATGCCGAAGCGCGGCTCGACGATTTGTCAATCAAAGCCAGTCGAGCCGCGTGGGTCCAGGCAACTTACATAACGGACGACACCGAAGCCATGGCAGCTGCCGCGAACGAGAATTTCCTCGCCGCGGTCAGCGAACTCGCCGGGCAGGCCAAGCGGTTTGGGGGTATCGAGCTGTCACCGGAAATGTCGCGCAAACTCATGCTGCTGAAGCTGTCGGTGTCGGCGCCGGCTCCGAGCGATCCCAAAGAGCGGGCAGAATTGGCCCAGCTCGGAACATGGCTCGATGGAACCTACGGCAAAGGCAAGTATTGCCCTAAGACAGGACCATTCGCAGGCCAGTGTCTGGGGCAAAACGATATGGAGAAGGCCATGGCGTCGACCAAAGACCCCGCAGTCCTGCTCGATCTGTGGGTGGGCTGGCGCACTATATCTCCGCCTATGAAGGATCGCTATACACGGTTCGTCGATCTGGCCAACAAGGGCGCAAGCGAGATGGGTTTTGCCGACATGGGAGCGCTGTGGCGCTCAAATTACGACATGTCCCCCGAGCAATTCAGCGCCGAGATCGACCGCCTCTGGCAGCAGGTGCGGCCTCTATATCTGTCCCTGCACGCTTATGTTCGGTCGCAGCTGGTCAAGAAATACGGTGCGCAACTGGTCCCGCCCAATGGTCCGCTGCCCGCCCACCTGCTGGGTAACATCTGGGCACAGGACTGGACCAACATTTACGATCTGCTAGACGTGCCGGGCAAGGGGAGTGGCGTCGACCTTACTCCTATCCTGGAGCAAAAGCATGTCGACGAGTTACGCATGGTTCGCTACGGCGAGGCCTTCTTCACGTCTCTGGGATTTGCGCCTCTGCCCAAGACGTTTTGGGATCGGTCGCTGTTCAAAGAGCCGGCTGATCGTGACGTGGTCTGTCATGCCAGCGCCTGGGACATCGATAACCAGGAAGATCTTCGCCTCAAGATGTGCATCCGCATCCGGGATGAAGATTTCCGGACCATCCACCATGAGCTGGGACATAACATGTACCAGCGCGCTTACCGCCAGCAGCCGCCGTTATTTGAGGACAGCGCCAACGACGGATTCCACGAGGCGATTGGCGACACCATCGCCCTTTCCATCACACCCGAGTACCTCAAGCAGATCGACATGATCGCCCAGGTGCCCGGTCCGGAAGGCGATTTGGGTCTGCTTATGCACAAGGCTTTGGAGAAAGTGGCCTTTTTGCCTTTTGGACTACTCATTGACCAGTGGCGCTGGGGTGTCTTTTCCGGGCAGATCAAGCCGGAGAATTACAACCAGGCGTGGTGGGAACTGAGAGAGAAGTATCAAGGAGTCGCTCCGCCCGTAAAGCGCACCGAGGCGGATTTTGATCCCGCGGCAAAGTATCACGTGCCGGCCAATGTGCCCTATACGCGCTACTTCCTGGCTTCTATCCTGCAGTTCCAGTTTCATCGCGGACTATGCCGGGCCATCGGTTACAGCGGTCCGCTCCACCGCTGTTCGGTTTACAACAACAAAGTTGCCGGAGAACGTCTGAATAAGATGCTGGAGATGGGCAAGAGCAGACCGTGGCCGGAAGAGTTATACGCTTTAACTGGAGAGCGCCAGATGGACGCCGCCGCCATGCTCGACTATTTCGCTCCTCTGAAAAAGTGGCTCGACGAGCAGAATGCGAAAAACGGAGTGAAGCCGGGCTGGTAAGTAGAGTAACCGACTTGTACAACGGACCTGGCTAAGCTGCAAAGTCGGGACAGGAACAGTGGGGTCATTGACCATCCTAGATATCGAGTGTTAGTCTCAAGTCAAGTTTCTTACAGCGACGGCTAATACTAGGAAAAGGGGCAAGCAATGGCGAATCTAGCTCGGGTATTGCACGAATTGCAAAGACAAAGGCTGGGCAAACAGGCTGAATTGAATTGTCTTGATCAGGCTATCGCCGCTCTCGGCAAGCTGGCAGGGCAGCACTCTGCTTCGGGCGTGAGGGGCACGCGAAGACTGTCGGCCGCTGCGAGAAAACGTATCATCGCCGCACAGAAAGCACGTTGGGCTAAGTGGAGATCGCAGCAGAAAAAAGCAGCTTAGAAGAAGATATTAGCCAGGAATTTATGCCCACTCTGCGTTTTTCCGGGTGGGTTTCTTATTTGAACGTACTAGGCAAGGAGTAACGGGAGCTGCTACTTTCCCAGTATGAAGCCAATCCTCCTCCTGTCTCATGTTTCCCCATGCTATGCTCTCAGAAGCGCCCAGAAGCGTCAGCCGGAGAGGTGGCCGAGCGGTTGATGGCACCGGTCTTGAAAACCGGCATACCCGAAAGGGTATCGGGGGTTCGAATCCCTCCCTCTCCGCCATTCTTCATT
>DATEPX010000109.1:0-4728 GCA_035272945.1 Terriglobales bacterium | reverse complement strand
TTCCTGATGGTGTGCGCCGAGCTCCTGCTCCTTGGGCAGCGGCACGCGCCTGCTGTACTCGCGTCATAGCAGCGGCCAGGTCGAGATTCTGGTCCAGCGCCCGCTTCACGATCTGTGTCAGCTCAGGATCACGGAAGCCCGCCCACCACTGGTCGAGGGGCGGTGCCGGAAGAGAGGTGGTACGAGCTTCGATGTCGGGCGCGTTGTGAAACGGCTCCAGCTTCACTGTCGGACGACGATATTTTGGTCCCACGGCACATCCGGTCATGCTCGCGCTTAGTGCGAGGGCAAGGCCCATTCGGAGAGTAAACTTCCGCGCGGTGGGTGATCCTTTGTAAGAGAACATGTAAGACATCCTTTGTGGCTTTTTTTCGGGAGGCCAGGAATCTGTCTATCTCACTCCGACCGGAACCAATTTTCTTGAGGCCTTCCAGAGTTGCCTGTTAATGAAATTGGGTGCAAGGCGCCGCATCAACGCCAGCTGCTTGGCCTGACCCGGCCGGATCTCGAGTGCGCCCGCCTTTAGCGATGCAAACGACTGCTTCACCAACTCGTCCGTGGTGATTACAGTAACGCCGTTTCCTTCAGTAATGTCGGCTGCCAAATCGGTCTTCACAGTTGGTGGCATGAGCTCGATGACCTCCACCCCTGTTTCCTCCGACTGGAACCGGAGCGACTGGGTGTAGGCGTGAACTGCCGCTTTAGTAGCACTGTAGATCGGCGCAGACGGCAAAGGCACGAAGGCGAGAGCAGAGGATACGTTGATTACGGTGCCCTTGTTGGCCGTGAGAATGTCGATGAATGCAGAATTCATGCGGATTACGCCGGCAACATTGATATTCACCTCAGCCATCAACCCGTCGAGGTCCGCCGCCGGGACCTTGAGGTCCTTATGGAGCATGATGCCCGCGTTGTTCATCAGCACGTCGAGCTTGGGAAAACCTGCTTTCATCCGCTTCGCGAGGGCCGCGATTTGCGCTGTATCGGCGACGTCGCTCTGGATGGTGTGGAGTTTCGGATATTTCGCCTTCACCTCATCCAGCACCGTCTGGCGGCGACCAGTCACGATGACCTCGTTGCCGAGTTCGAGGAACTTGAGCGCGAAAGCGAGGCCGATACCCGCAGAGCCGCCGGTGATGAGAATGGTGCGATTTCGGAGATTCATAGAAGTCCTTTCAATGCATAGGATTATATAAATAATCCAAAGGTCGCAAAAAAATCAGAAGCTGTGCAAAAGATGATCTCGAACGCTAGCCAATACTCTCTCCTGGTCGGCAGGCTCCGTAAGGACGCGGGCAATGGACAGCGCACCCGCCATCGCACTAAGATTGATGAAGAAGTTCCGCTCCCGCTCCGCTGCGCTCGCTCCCGGCATAAACTCCACCCACTTATGTTGCTTGATCACTCCGGAAATTCGTTTTCGAACGCTGAGTTTGGCGCGGGCAATCTCAGGCGCCAAAGCCGCCACCGGGCAGCCGCTATCGGGATGATCACAATGGTCTGGTGAGAGGTACAACCGAACGAGTTCCTTCCACCTGTCTTCGCGCGGCATAGTTTGTACCGAGGAATAGAGTTTCTCGCTATCCGAGAATGCCTGCGCAATCGCTTCGGCCAGAAGTTCGTCCTTGCTCCTAAAGTGCTTGTAAAATCCGCCGACTGTTAAGCCGGAGGCTTTCATTATGCCGGCCACATCAGGGCCGCTCAGCCCCTCAGCGCGAAGCTTGCGAGCGGCGTTCCGCACAATACGATCGCGGGTTCGCGTCTTGTGTTCCGGTTCGTATCGCATATTAGCTGATTGGATTATATACATAATCTACGGACTCAAAATCTTTTAGTTAACCGCAAGCAGCGCCGGCCATGGGCTTAGTGGCCGGTTCCGAGTGAATTGTCGCTAGCCGGAAGTTGACTAGAAGAAAGGGCTTCGATGAAGTTGGCCGGATTTGTATCGACAAGTCGGCTAGTAGAAAGTGATCTCGTCACTTGGGCTCGATTCTGGGTGGATCACGAGCAAACCGGAAAGTAATCAATGTGGCTTCACGACCGCTATTTCTCATTGAGGTGCCGACCTCGGCTGATTCAATTCTCGCTTCAATTGCAGCAACTGCCGAAGTTCCTCGGCGTTTGTGTTCAGCGACTGCGAGCTGCGGGCATTCGACGACCCCGACGCTATATCGACTTTTGGCGCCTGCTCCAAAACGACATAGATCGGAGTGTTGGCAGAAACGGTGACCACTATGCGCGACGTTATTGCCATTCGGGATATTTCCTCATCTGAGGCCTCGCCGATGTTGTTGCTCACTCGTTCCCGCATAAGGTCGGACTCGCTCAAGGGCTGGTTCAGACTGCCCCGTGCGAGTAGTAGCGAACCTGCCTCCCCGATTCCGGAAAGCGATCTGACCAAAATATTCTTGCCCGTGTTCTTACCCTCGACCTTGCCCTTCAACGGGCGCATGTCCAAATCGGTGGCAACACCCTGAATCGGAACAGTCGTGCCATCCGGCATCATCAACGATTCGAATTGGATGAGCACGTAGCCCGACCGGTCCGCCTCTTGAATGTGCCCCACGGCTTTAGCCCCAGCGGGAACAATGATTTGTCCCTCCCGTTCATAGGTGTATTCGATCACTGCCAAGACCGGGGCACGCACCGCGGTGCTAGCAGCGGATTCCAATCGAGCGCGCAATCGCGTGCCCGTGGACAAACCGAGGCCAATCTCTGAGCTCATGAGATTCATCCTGTCTCGTGATTGAGATTCAGTTTGTGTGGCCGATACGGTTCGGACATAAACCAATGATGACTTCTCCATTGCCTCACGGTCGCCTTTTCCGAGATCCGCACCGTCAAAGCCCACCGGAGCTGCACCCGCTTGGTACGGCGGAGCCTGCCATCCTGGTTGATCCGGGCCGAAAGGCGGTATGGACCCAAGAGTTCCGGGCGCGTTCGACGGTCCAGGCTGAATCGAAGTCGGGTGAGATCGCCGGGTAACGGATCGCTCCAGGTCCTTCTCGTTCAGAAACCCTTCATGCGACTCTTTTGCCGAAGGCCTCCCAGAATCCGTGATCGGGAAAAGGCTTCGATCTGCGCCAGCATTCGCGATCTGTGTCGGTTCTTCTTTGACGGCCGCGGCGCCGGCCTTCGTCTTTTGTACCGGATTCTTGTGCGGGATGGATGTTGCCACAAAGACGAGCAAGGCGACAACAAGTGCTCCGGCCCCGATGATGACGAACCGGTTCTGCTGAAAATGCTGTCTGGCTCTCAGTTTGGCTCTGGTGGCAATGTCGATGGGCTGCTCAACCTTGGTTGGCATTTCCAGCGGGGCCTGGACGGTCTCACTCGGAACGGGTGCAGGAATGGTCGCGGTTGAGGGGTCGTGTCCGTCTGGATGGATCATTTGGCAGCTCCTTTCGCTGGGGCCACAAACCTGATCGGCACCAAGACTGGCCGGTCTACTTCCTCTGCTTGTGCGATCTGAAGCAGCAATTGCTCCCGTGATTCCTTAAAAGCGGGCCGCTCAAACACTACCGTGCCCTCGGTCGCTGCGCCTGGCGGCAGACGTCGTGCGGACAATAGATAGTCCTTGACGGCGACAGGTTCGGCTTTAATTGCCTTGTGGTGTTTTTGCTTGGCTGTTCCCGAGAGCTGAACCTGGGGCGGAAGCAGTTCAACAGTGCGCGGTGAATAATTCGCAATGTTGAAGGTCACGGTCATGTCCGAGCCTGTTTCGTCAGTCCGCGCAACTGCCACTCGCAGCTCCTTGCCGTGCCAGTCGAGCGGCGCAGCCACTCTCGGACTCGGTGACTGAGGTTCATCGCTATCGGGCTTGGGAGTGCCCTTGGGATTCACAGGACGCTCGTCGCTCAGGGGCTTCGATTCACCTATCAGCACCAACGGGTACACGGCTGGGATCAGGAAGCTTCGCTGTGGCTGATATTCCAGAACATAATCGACAGGCTCAGAGTGCGCCGACGCTCCATCGCTCACGAGAGTTAGGGATACTTCGCGGCCGCTTCGCGTGCTGATGAGTGCGTTACTCTTGGCAGGTTTCGGGCTGGCGGGCTTGAAAAAGACCAGCCTTGGCTCTGCTTCCGAGTGCTCCCCCTTGAACGCGCCGGGGTCTCCAAGAACGACAGAGCTGACCTCCTCCGGCAGGCGCACGGAGGTGACGAACCCCGGGTGCAGATGCAACACCGTAACTCTCTGCGGATCGAGAGTGAGACTTACGATGTGCGCTTGAGGGGGTTCGTTCTGCGCCAACCCGCCGTAGGTCAAGAAGCACAGCGTTGTGAGATGCACCAAACTCGTCCGAATTTTCATCGCATAACTCCCTTCGAGTTAGTTCTTCCAAGGTCGTCCGCAACGCCGGCTTGCAACAAGTAAGTGGCTCTGATTCTCGTCACATACGACACCACGTCCCGGTTGTGATAGGACAGGCCGCGGCGAGCAACAGTGTCCTCACCTGCGTAGTAACCGGCGGCTACAAGCCTGAGATCGTTGTGAAACAGCCGCATGAGCCATGCCAAATAACGCACACCGCCCGAGATGTTCTGCTCGATATTGCAGCTGTCTCTGACACCCAGGCGCCGAGCTGTCGCCGGCATGAGCTGCATCAAGCCCCTCGCGCCCTTCGGAGAGACCGCACAGGCCCGCCAGTTCGATTCCCGCTCGATAATCGCGCGTACGAGAGAAACGGGCACACGGTAGTGCCGCGCATACATCGCGGCGTAATAT
>DATEPX010000108.1:0-3181 GCA_035272945.1 Terriglobales bacterium | reverse complement strand
TTACACCCAACTTGCCGAGTCCACGTTCGTAGGTGTCCTGCGTTTCCCGAAGACTGGCAGCGATTTTCGTGGCCAGGCGATTCCCGCCGGGTACTACACGCTACGCTATGCATTGATTCCCAACGACGGAAACCACCTCGGAGTAGCTCCCAACCGCGATTTCCTGCTTCTCGTTCCGGTGGCGTCGGATGCCGATCCGAATGCCATTTTCAAATTTCAGGATCTCGTAGCTCTAAGTCGAACGGCCACGGGAACCAAGCATCCCGGTCCTTTGAGCTTGGCTCAGCCGGCTGGAACGGCACCGGCTCTCTCCAAAGACGACCAGGACCACTGGATCTTTTCCGCCGCCGTGAAGCTTGCATCAGGAGAAGAGCTCCCGTTTGGGCTTGTGGTGAAAGGAACGGCGCAGCAGTAGATTGCGCTGCCACAAGCTCGAAACACCTCACACCAATGTGTACACCTTGGCTTCCCACGAGAACAGCGGCTCGCGTCCAACAAATTCAGGTGCAACCAGTCGGTCTTGCGTGATCTCGCGCCACCGTTTTCCCGGCGGTGTCGCGGGCCAGTTCGGGACACGGTACTCGCCCGCAAGGCCGCCATCGCTCACGAAATCCGAAAAATTCGCGATCACGACCGCCGGCGTCTGCGTGTCGTTGCCCCTACGCCATACCAGTACACGCTTACCATCGTTGAAATCGGTGTGAATGAACGTGGTGTCGTCCACTGATAACGCGGGAATCTCAGTCCGGGCCTTCACCAGCCGCGCGACATACTCAAAAATCCGCCGTCTCCAGTCATCCCCTAGCCGGCTGAAGTCGACCGGATCTACCTGTTTGCCACCATCTTGGGTAACGTGGCCTTGGCTGTCGAAGCGGTCATGCTGGTCGGCGAACTCTTCTCCTGCAAGGATCATGGGAACGCCCACGGCGGTTAAGAGACAGGCGAATGCAAGCTTCACCCGGCGTTCGATGTCCGTAACGCCGGAGCTGCTGAAAAAATTGAACAGCCGCTCCCTGCGGAACCCCTCGACATCATGCGAGGTCAGATAGTTTATTGCCTGAGTGCCTTGGATGAATCCAAGCGCACGGCAATCGATGGCCCTCCGCACCGTTTCCTCGAAATTCAATCCGTCCTCTGTCAGGCCGATTAGTGCGGCGCGGATCAGCGCCCGGAACTTATCATTCCATAGTCCGTCGAGCCTGCCTTGTGTGAGCAACGCCATTGGTTCGGACAACTCTTCCCCCACCACGAGAAAACGCTCATCCGCGCCCTCTCCCAACGCCTGTGCCGCCCAGCGCTCGTTCCAGAGATCGTGTGCGCGATTCTTGAAATCGCGAATGAAGTCCCAGTTCGCGACGTTCTCAACACTGTCCATCCGTATGCCATCGATTCGGAGGTCGCGCATCCAGCGCGTCAGATACGAGTACATATGCTGGCGCGCGGGCACCGTCACCGCATTCTGTCCCGAGATTGGATCATATGCCGGCGCGTCCAACTCGCGCGTATAGCGGAATAGTGTGCTGCCGAAACCGTCGCGGATATCCTGATGTCCATCGGCGCGCCCGGAGGTCAGGGCATCGGGGTCTTCGCGGTGGTCCTTGGGATCTCCGATGCAGAAATTGTCGAAATCAATCGTCTGGTACGGCTCCACACGGCCGAACGCCATCACCATGTCAACGAAAAAACGGATGCCATGGTGATGGCACGCAACCACCAGAGCAGCAATATCCGCGATTGCCGTGGATGAGGTGTTCCCTTCTGGAAAGCCAAGATCATGATCGGGTGCCAGGAAGTGAGCCGTATCGTATCCCCATTCGCGCTTGAAGAAGCTGTCGGCGGGCGGCAATAGCTCGAGAGCGTTCGCACCAAGTTCGCTCAAGTAAGACCTGCCACGTTCCACGACCGGCAGGCTCGCGAAATTCGCTCCTCCTACGGTCTCGTCTACCATGGCCCGGACATCGCGGAACGTTCCTACTCCCAGTTCCCTGTGGCCTTGTCCCTGCGAATTCGTCCATGCCGTCGGCAGTTCATAAATGACCAAGCTATTGTTCTGCGGCAGCCGATTGAGCGGCACATCTCCGCTGAAGTCCGGCCTCTCGCCGCCTGGATCGCACACGGTTAGCCGCCCGCCCGAGAACCGGACCACTGCTGCTGGCTGATTCCCGGAATCTGCCGTCAGGCGCCAGTCCACGGTGTGGGCAGCCGGGTCAGTGCAGCGCACAGTACGTGACAGGCTCCGGTGCGGATGAGTGTCTTCGACTTCGAACCAATAGTGAATGATGTCACCGTCTGCCAATCCGCAATCGGCGGCGGCGATTTGCCACAAGCCGCTGACGCCCGCTGCCGGTTTCATGGTGAACTGGCGTTCATCGGTGAGTGTCGGGGGATTCCCGGGCTGGAATCTGCCAAGAACCAACAGCGGTGGCGTTACCGACTCATTCGGGCGCCAAAGAAGGAAATGCGAAGTCCTGCGTGCGAGTAGGTCGGCGGCAAGAGGCATAAAACACCTATCATGTTACGTCTCTCCGCTTTGATGAGATGCGGAGAATCTCGAAATGGGAATTCGTGGGTCTTCCGCTCTGAGATCGTGTGCAGAAGCTTATCTTTCACACGATGACTTTTCACAACTTTAGTTTGTTGTTCTGAAAATAGAACACGAGCGGAGCTACCGCATTTCGTCGTCCGCCGATCGTTGCACAGGCAGCAAACTGGGTGTAGCCCTGCCCAACCAGCGCTTTCTCTGCTCATAAAAGCTGTCACCTCTCCCAGCGATCCGAATCTCACGCTTAGAGAACGAGCTGGGGTAAACGATATTTGATGCTCGGTTCGGAAGAGGTTACTATGGCGCGACTGATTCAGTTTTATGCTCCGCAGAATTTCAAACCACCGAGGAGACAGCGTGGGCCTCTGGAACAGCGGGGCAAGATCATCGAGTTCCAAAGTGCCGCGATAAAGAAGTCTGCCTAGGCACTGGAGAAGGCACGGCGCTGGCTGCTGTCTTCACTCGGCCCATTGATGCAGTCAGGCCTTAACAGAGGAGGCAGGTTTATGGAAGCAAGTCGTCCATTGTTCATCCCGGTGATTCTCGGTACCGCCAGAATGGGGCGTATGAGCCTGCACGCAGCTCGCCTTGTAACCGGGGAACTGGGTAAGTGCGCGGGCGTCGAGACCGACCTCATCG
>DATEPX010000107.1:0-17649 GCA_035272945.1 Terriglobales bacterium | reverse complement strand
CTTCAACTCAGTCCAGCCGGGAACGTATACCAGCGCCACCATCAACCTTTCGGCGCCGCTCATCTCATACCTCGACTTGACCACTTCGCCTCCATCGGTTGGCACCATTAACGGCACTCTAACCAACTCCACTGTAACCGTAGCGTTGAGCAAACCATTGGTCGTGGGCAGCAACGGCCTGGCTGGCTTGCATATGGAATTCGACCTGCGCCAGTCCCTCCGGCTGGATGTAGCAGGACAAGTGACGGGCGTCGTCGATCCGCACATCGATCTCAAGCCCGTGATGGCCAGCGATCCGGAAGCGGAAATTACTGATCTGCGTGGCGGCCTGGTATCGGTGAATGTCGCCGGCAGTTCCTTTGTTATCCAGCGTCCTGGCGGTCATCAGGTCACGATCATCGTCAACGGCCAGACCCGATTCAATGGTTCCTGGAACCTGGGCAACTTGGCGCCGCCGGCCTTTGTGGAGGTGGACGGCACGGTCCAGGCCGATGGCAGCGTTCTGGCCACTGAAGTCGAAGTCATTGCGACCACCCGCGGTTTTCTGTCCGGCCGCATCGTAAACGTCAACCCAGGTAGCGGCCCGGCCCAGACGATCACTCTCTTGGTGGGTGAAGAGATGCCCGACATCCCCAGCATCCCCGTGGGTTTCCCGGTGACGCTGGACGTAAGCCAGGTCACCGACTATCAAATTTGTTTCTTCGACAACTGGTTCACCAACATTTTGTTCAACAGCTCCACCTTGGCTGTCGGCCAGAGAATCTTCGTCGGCGGTACGTTTGACACGACGAGTAACACCTTCGTCCCGCAGAGAATTTCGCTCCGCCGTCAAGGCGTCGAAGGCGACCTGGTGCAGGGCAGCGTCAACATCGTCAGCGGCAACCGCGGCAGCTTCCAGCTCCAGAATAACCTTCTCATGGGTTATCTCTTGAGCGGTCCTTTGACGGTGCAGACCGGCAACGTCACGCTATTCGTCAACGTGAATGGCCTGGCTGGTCTGCAGTCGGCTGGCGCAGTGAAGCTGCGCGTCCACGGCTTGATGCTCAAAGACCCCACAAGCGGCAACCCGCAGTTGTGGGCAGGTCGGGTCCGGGTCCTTCCCTAACTAAGTCGCAGGATTTGTTTTGTATCGGCAGGCGGCTATATGCCGCCTGTTTCTTTACCCCCCTGTCTCGGTGCCTGGCTGGCGACTTCACTTATAATGGACAATCGTGAAAAAAATTGTTCACGCCGCTTGTCCCCACGACTGTCCCGATGCCTGTGGGGTTCTGATCACGGTTGAAGACGGGCGAGCCAGAAAGATTCAGGGCGACCCCAATCATCCCGTCACGCGCGGCTTTCTTTGCGCCAAAGTGGCCAAGTATCTGGATCGCGTGTACTCGCCGGACCGCGTTTTGTACCCGATGCGCCGGATCGCCGAAAAAGGTGTGGCGCGGGCGCCCTCGCCCGCGAAAGCTTCGGAAGCCTGGCAGCGCATCACCTGGGATGAAGCGCTTACCGAAATCGCAGACCGTTTCAAGAAGATTTCTTCAGACTTCGGCCCCGAAGCAATTCTCCCGTACTCCTACGGTGGCACTCTGGGCGTTCTGAACGGCGCTTCCATGGACCGCCGCTTCTTCCATCGCTTGGGAGCGTCGCAACTCGATCGCACGATCTGTTCAACCGCTGGCGAGGTTGGTCTGAAATCTGTTATTGGCGTGAAACTCGGCACTGAGCCCGAGCAGTTCCGCCATTCCCGCTACATCATCGCCTGGGGTGCCAACATTCACGGCAATAACATTCACTTGTGGCCGTTCATCGAAGAAGCCCGGCGCAACCGCGCCAAGCTGGTGGTTATCGACCCTTACCGTACCCGCACTGCCGCGTGTGCTGACTGGTACCTACCCATCAATCCCGGCACCGACGCAGCTCTCGCTCTAGGCATGATGCACGTCATTATCGAAGATGGCCTCCATGATGCCGATTACATCGCGAAATACACCACGGGGTTCGATGAGCTGAGCAAAAAAGCGAAGCAATACCCGCCAGAAAGTGTCGAACGGTGGACCGGCATTTCCGCTGCCGACATCGTGAAGCTTGCCCGCGAGTACGCCACGACTCGCCCCGCCGTCATCCGACTGAATTATGGAATCCAGCGCTCCGAGCGTGGTGGCATGTCGACCCGAGCCGTTGCCATGCTCCCCTGCATCACCGGTTCGTGGAAAGAAGTGGGAGGCGGGTTGCAGCTCTCCACCAGCGGCGCTTACGGTTTAGAGCGCGAGGCACTGGAGAATGCCAACCTGATGCACGCAGCTCTCGGGCGTCCTGCGCGCGTTGTAAACATGGTCGAGCTCAGCAAAGCTTTGAACGCTCTCGATAATCCGCCTATCAAGGCACTATTCGTCTACAACTCAAATCCCGCCGCGGTCTGTCCGAATCACAACGAGGTGGTACGAGGGCTCGAGCGCAGCGACTTGTTCACTGTAGTGCACGAGCAGTTTCTCACCGACACGACCGACTACGCCGACATCGTTCTCCCAGCCACAACCTTCTTCGAACACAAAGACCTGCAGACCGCATATGGTCACTACTATCTTCAAGTTTCCAACCCGGCGATCGACCCTCTCGGTGAATGCCGATCCAACGTCGAGCTGTTCCGCTCCCTTGCCCATCGCATGGGATTCGAGGAGGACTATTTCGACGAATCCGTTGACCAGATGATCGACATCGCGCTCGAATCGAGCAATCCTTGGTTGCGCGGCATCGATCGTGCTCGTCTGGAGCATGAGGGACATATCAGATTGAATTTCGGCTCGCCTGGGGACGGGTCTCTGACCCGTTCAACCGCACCCCAACCATTCCTCCCCTTTGCCCAAGGGAATTTCGCTACCCCGACCGGCAAAGCGCAGCTTTACAGCGAACAGCTCAAATCTGAAGGTCTGGATCCCGTCGTGGACTTTACTCCTCCTACTGAATCACGACATAGCGAAGGAGCGAAAAGATACCCTTTGGAACTGCTCGCCCGCAAGGCCGACAACTTCCTGAACTCCACTTTTTCCAATCTGCCATCCGTCCAGGAACTCGAGCAACGCAATATTCTCGAAATCAGTGCCCAAGATGCCCGCGTGCGCGGTATCGTCGACGGCGATACCGTTCGCGTATTCAACCCGCGCGGAGAGATTCAACTCAACGCCCGGGTAGACGGCCGGGTTCAGCCCGGTGTTGTCTCCGCCAAGTTGAATTGGGCAAAGCTTACCCCGGGTCAACGCAACATCAACGTCCTCACCTCAGAAAAACTCACCGACATGGGCAACTCTGCCACGTTTTATTCCGTCTTGGTTGAAGTGGAGTTGTTTAAGCCGGCTTCCTGAAAGAGAACGAAAACAGCACAAAGTATAGAAAGGGCAGCGCTTAGGTTTGGACGCTTCGCACAGCTCTACCGTATAATGGCCGTTTTCCATAATCCCAGAGTTTGAGGTAGTAGCGATTCTTCGCTTTCATCAGGATAGTCCTGCAGTCGCGAAGAGCGGGCGCACTGTTGTGGGCGCTGGCTCGTTTTCATCCTCTTCATTTCGGGCCATTTGGAACCATGAAAGCGTGGGCCCGGGTTGCCGCATCCTCAGGCTCCTGTTGAGTCTTCTTCTGGCAACTTGTCCACTCTGGGGACAGGAAAACATCATTACCGGAATCGTCGTACAAGGGAACCGTCGCATTCCGGTAGACACCATAAAAGCCAGAATCTTCACCAAGGAAGGCGACATTTACGATCAGGCCGCCCTGGAGCGCGACTTCAATTCCCTGTGGAACACCGGCTACTTCGAAGACATTCGTATCGAGCGCGAGCAGACACCTAAAGGCTGGCGCATTCACATTTATGTCAGAGAACGGCCAACCATCCGCGAAATCAACTACACCGGCCTGAGCTCGGTTTCCACCAGCGATGTCCTGGACCGTTTCAAGGAGCGCAAGGTCGGGCTCTCAGTCGAGAGTCAGTACGACCCCACCAAGGTCAAGAAAGCGGAAGTTACTTTGAAAGAACTGCTGTCCGAGCATGGCCGGCAGTTCGCGACCGTGCGCACCGAAGTACGGCCGATTCCGCCCGCCGCCGTGGGCATCACCTTCGTCGTCCGCGAAGGACCCAAGGTCAAAGTTGGCAAAATCCGCTTCCAGGGCAACAAGAACGTCAGCAGCCGGGTCCTCCGCGGCGCCATGAAGAACCTGCGGCCGATCGGGATCCCGCACTCGATCTTCTTGGAAAACATCTTCGCCAAGACTTACGACGCCAGCAAGCTGAACGAAGACACCGAGCGCGTTCGCGCCGAATATCAGAACCGCGGGTATTTCAAAGTGCTTGTCGAAGATCCCAAGACCCAAATCCACGACACTGGTGGCGGTTTTAGCATCCCGCTGTTTCACGGCAAAGGCAAAGCCGTGGATATCACGATGCCGATCGAAGAAGGCGATCGCTATCGCTTGGGTTCGATCACTTTCAAGAACAACAAGGCGGTGCCTAACAGCAAAGCTTTGCGCGGCTTTTTTCCCCTCAAAGACGGAGACATCTTCAGCCGGGAAAAAATTGCCAAGGGGCTCGAAAACCTCCGCGATGCCTACGGAGAGCTGGGCTACATCAATTTTACACCGGTGCCAGACACCACTTTCGACGAAGACAAGAAACTAGTGAACGTGATCATCGACGTCGATGAAGGCAAGCAGTACCACGTACGGCGCATCGAATTCCAGGGCAACACCACAACTCGCGATAAGGTCATTCGCCGCGAGCTGGCCTTGGAAGAAGGTCAGATCTACAACAACAGGCTCTGGAAATACAGTCTGCTTCGGCTGAATCAGCTTGGTTTCTTCGAGCAGTTGAGGCCCGACGACCCCAACACCACCGAGCGCAAGTTGGACGATCAGGGAGGCACCGTTGACCTCACTCTGAAAGTTAAGGAGAAAGGCAGGAACCAGATCGGACTTACCGGCGGCGTGAGCGGTCTGGCCGGAGCTTTTGTCGGCATCAACTACTCTACCAACAACCTGTTCGGATTGGGGGAAACCCTCAACGTTCAGGCCAGCGTCGGCAACCGCCAGCGCAACATCATGTTCGGGTTCACCGAGCCGTATTTATTTGATCGCCCCTTGCAGTTTGGTTTCACCGTCTTCACCCAGAAATACAATTTCGACCAGGCCAATCAATTAGAGATTCTGACCGGCCAGAGAAGCAATTTTTCCCAAGCTGTCCTCAACACCCTGCAGAATTTCACTCAGGCGACCACCGGCTTCACAGTTTCCCTAAGTTATCCCCTGCATCGCTCCTTGAAGCGCCTAGGCCTCACCTATTCGTTCGATAATTCCTCCACCCAGGTCTTCAGCGCCGCGTCGCAGGCTCTATTTCAGAACTTAGCCTTCCGGGGGTTCGCCGGCCCCAATGCGCTCAATGGTGTAAAGACAAGCAAGGTCCTGCCCAACTTCTCCTTTAGCACGATAGACAGTCCGCTTACCCCCCACAGCGGTAAGAGCATTTTCTTGGGCGGTGAGATTGCAGGCCTGGGCGGCACCGTTCAATATGTTCGCCCCATTATTCAGTGGAAACAATGGTTCCCCGTGCAAAAGCGGCGCAATACGATTGGCTACAACATTCAGGGTTCCTTCCTGAGCGGCTATGGCGGATTGGTCGCGCCTCCCTTCGACCGTTTCTACATGGGCGGTGAGAATGATATCCGTGGTTTCGACATCCGCACCGTTTCCCCCTTGGCTTTCTTGTCGGACAAGGCAGTCATCAATCTGACCAATCCCGACGGAACCGTTGTGCCCAAGGACCCCAGAAACCCGCGCCGCGGAGCCTACACCATCCCCATTCCGGTCGAACGTCTGGTCGCGCCAGGCGGAGACTTCAGCCTGGTCGGCAACGCCGAATACCGAATCTACATTGTGGGACCGGTAGCCCTGGCCCCATTCGTAGATCTCGGAATCAACTCCATCGTGCGCAAGTCCCAGCTGCGCATCAACTCCGGTCAGCTTCAGGACATCAACAGCACCTTCTTCGGCTGCCCGGCTCTGGACACTGGCTTCAATTGTGTGGGTGGAAAGCGGGTCACCTTTCCCGCCGATTTGAGCCCCATCAGCGGCACCAATTACACCCCGCGTATGTCGACGGGCCTGGAGTTACAGGTATTCCTACCTGTCATCAATGCCCCCTTCCGTGTCTACTGGGCGTACAACCCGCTCCGGCTCGATACCACCAGCGGCCCCGGCCCGACCAAGATCACCCGCGACATGTTCCCACCGGGTGGCGCCGGCGACTACACTTTTCAGCAGGCACTCAGCCTCTTCGGGCCGAATTACCTGCTGCGCGAGCCACGCAAGACGTTCCGCTTCACCGTCGCCACCACTTTCTAACCGGGCCGTGACAGTCCTTGCCTGGTTTGACGCTGACTCGATAACCCTCCTATAATGAACGCACCCGCACCATGAAGAATGATCATCCGGTCGGGTGATCAGTACGCGTTCCGGTTCGGTGTGAGGAACTGGGAGACCCGGCCCCCCTGCCTCGGATTATGAGGGCCCGGTTAACCCTGAGTTCGTGACCCAGGCAAGCCTGGGAATAGGTTCTGAGAATCCCAAGACATTCTCCAAGGAGTCCAAGCGATCCAATGAACAGCAAGATTGTGCGAATTATCATGGCCGTGGCTCTCGCCTTGCCCCTGGCCGCCCTGGCCCAAACTGATAATGCTGCGGCCGGTAATGCTCCGGCTAGCGCCGCCGCCCCTGCAACCACGGCTCCGGGACCCACGAAGCTGGGTGTTATCAGTGTCCAAGACTGCATCCTCGCCACCAACGAGGGGCAGAAAGAATTTGAGGCGCTCGGCAAGAAATTCGAGCCCACGCGCAATGAATTGAAGTCGCTCAACGACGAAATCGACGGCCTAAAAAAGCAGCTCGATGCCCAAGGTTCCAAGATGAACGAAGAGGCGCGCGCCGGCCTGGTTCGCCAGATTGAAACCAAGCAGAAGGCGCTAAGCCGCAAGCAGGAAGACGCACAGAATGACTTCGTGGGACAGCAGAACGAAATCGCCCAGAAGATTCTGCAGAAGCTTGGCCCGGTGATCGACAAGTACGCCAAGGACAACGGACTCGGATTAATTATCGATATCTCCAAGCCGTGGCCCGATGGTGTGGTGCTCTGGGCAAATCAATCGGTAGACATCACCAAGCCCATAGTCGATCTCTACAACGCGCAGGCCGGCGTGCCCGCAGCTCCGTCAGCATCGCGGCCCAGCGGCACTCGTCCCGCCGGTACCACGACCAAGCCGGTGACTCCTCCTGCACCTAAACCGCAGGCTAATCAGCCGCCCAAGTAATTCGGGCGACACCTCACCGCCCTCAGAAGTTCCCCCACGGCCGCGTCCTTACGTGGCCTTTTTTATTTGCAGCATGCGTCCATAGTTCGTTCCCTTGGTGTCTTTACGAGTAGCTGCCGAGGGCACGAATTTGATCGTGCCGGGGAAGAAGAAGGCACCGGGTTGCTCTAATCGGTGACTCGCTTAGCAGCTTTGTCATGCCGAGCGAGCGCGCTCTCTGCGCGAGTTGAGGAACCTGCTTCTTCTTGGCCGAGGGTAAAAGGAAATTCCCTGGCGCAGGAGGAAATCATGTTTGCAGATACTCTTTTGGGTGGGTGCGACACGTCGCAGCGAAAATGGACGACCTTACTCTCTTTTCTCGCGCAATCAATGGCCATCGCGCTGCTGTTGATGCTGCCGCTCTTCTATAGCGAAGGACTGCCGACTCTGAAACTACTCTCTCCCGGCATCTCACTGCCCGTCCCGGCCGGAGACCCACCCGTAGCTTCCCAACGGCACTCATCAGCGCTCACCACAAGTAATTTCGTTGGGACTGCCTTGCAGACCCCGCACTGGATCCCGCGCGGAGTTCCAGCAATCGACGACCACGGAGTAGCGCCTCTTGCCAGCGGCCTGCCCGCCGGCGCTGGCGCAACCGGACCAGTTGGGGATCCGAACGGAGTCTTCAACTCCATCTTCGGCCCAACCAACCGGGCGGTCATCCCCATCAGACCCTCCGTTCGCCCGCCGCAGCGGGTTTCGGTCATGATGGAAGGCCTGCTGATTCATCGGGTCGAGCCGCCCTATCCGCCGTTGGCCAAGGCCGCCCGCATTCAGGGGACGGTGCAACTCCAGGCTATCATCAGCAAGAACGGCACGATCCAGAACCTGCAAGTGCTTAGCGGCCATCCGATGTTAGTGACCGCCGCGGTGGAAGCGGTGCGTCAATGGCGCTACCGTCCCTACATCCTCAACGGCGAGCCGGTTGAAGTGGAGACCCAAATTACCGTCAACTTCGTGCTCTCGGGAAATTAGATTGGCTCCAAATAGCACCCAGGTAACATCCGGGCCGAGTCGCGTGGCCGATATAATCAAAACAGTGGCCACAATCACTACAGGGAAACTCATCCGTAGCGCAACCCGGCCGACCTGGGCCGAGGTTTCGCTTTCTGGCTTGCGTCAGAACTTCCGCATCGTGCAGCAGCATGTGGGGGCCGAGGTAAACGTGTGCGCCGTCGTCAAAGCTGACGCCTATGGCCACGGCGCCGTGGAATGTTCACTCGCATTAGAAGCCGAGGGCGCAAAGTGGTTAGGTGTGACTTCACTGGACGAAGCCATCCCTCTCCGCGAAGCCGAAGTCAAAACTCACATCCTGCTCATGACCGGCTTCTGGCGAGGAGAAGAAGAAGAAATTGTTCGTCTTGATCTGACTCCCACGATTTGGGAGCTCTGGCAGATCGAATCTCTGGACCGAGCAGCAGCCTTACTGGGCGTATCAAAACATCCCGTGCATCTGAAGGTGGACACCGGCATGGGCCGTCTGGGCGCCGATTTAGAAGACTTGCCCGCGATTTGCTCGCTGCTCAGAAGTTCACGCCATCTCTCGCTGGAAGGTCTTTCCACTCACCTGGCCTCCTCCGAAGTTCTCGACGCACCTTCCGCCGAAGAACAAATGAAGCGCTTCGAGGAAGCTCGGCGCATCGTGAGAAACGCTGGTTTCGGGCCCACGCTGAATCACGTGGCCAACACCTCGGCCGCCATTTCCCGCCGCCAGTCCTGGAACAATATGGTGAGGCCCGGCCTCGCGCTGTACGGCTACTATCTTCCATTTCAGCGTGCGGGAAGGGAGGTCAGCGGTGGCAAGTGGCGTTTGGCTGTCAAACCCGTTCTGGCCTGGAAGACGCGAATCCTTGCCGTACGCGATGTCGGTTCGAATCACGCCTTGGGATACGGAGGCACCTACGTCACCAAGGGCCCGACCCGTATCGCCGTTCTCCCCGTAGGCTACGCCGACGGCCTGAATCGCGGTCTCTCCAATCGCGGCCGTGTCATCGTCCGCGAGCATTACGCCCCCATCGTGGGACGTATTTCGATGGACTTGACCTTGGCCGATGTCACTGGAATCCCCGGGGTTGAAGTGGGCGACGAGGTGATTCTCCTCGGCTCTTCCGACGGGCTGAGTGTCGATGCCCGCGAGCATGCCGAGTCGGCCGGTACCATCCCCTACGAGATCCTCTGCGCAATTTCCAAACGGGTACCGAGAAGGTACAACAGCTAGCCATCATTAATTCATGTCGTCATGCTGAGCTGGGCGATAGCCCGGCGAAGAATCTGGCGTGCACAACCACATCGCTGTACGACAGGCGGGCGCCTACAAGAAAAGCATCCACAAAACCTCTGCTATAGTCTAACTAACTGGTTAATTAATACGAGTTCCCGCCCATGGCCACCGTCGCCAAAACCCGTTTAGGTTCTCGCCGCCGGCCCGAGCAGACCCGTGACGCCATTCTGCAGGCTGCCATCCAGGAGTTCGCCCGCTACGGCATCGCCGGCGCGCGCACCGACGCCATCGCCCGCGCTGCCCGCGTCAACAAGGCCCTCCTCTATTACTACTTCAAGGACAAGCAGACGCTTTACGGCGCGGCCATGGACCACGCTTTCCGCCAGCTCAGCACGCACATGATGGCCGTATTGGAACGCGACCTTCCGCCGGGCGAAAAGGTGCGCGTGTACGTAGGTGAGTATTTTGATTTTATTGCCCACCATCCCTTGAATCGCGACCTGGTGCAGAGGGAGATGATGCGGGCAGGTCACAGCTCCGCGCATCTGCAGCGCATTGCCAAGCGCTATTTTCAGCCGCTTTTCAAGAAACTGAGTGAGGTCATCCATGCCGGCACCGCTTCCGGCGAGTTTCGCCCCGTGGACCCGGTCCAGTTTGTCCCCTCGATGGTCGCGCTCGTCGTTTTCTACTTCACCAGTGCTCCACTGATGAAAACCGTAACCGGCCTGGACCCGCTATCGCCGGAGCGCATCGCTGCCCGACGCGTTGCCGTGCTGGACTTTGTCACTGCCGCCTTGTTCCGCAACGCAAACGGCAGCCCTCAAGGAGAACGCAGGTGAGCGCCCGCAATAGAGTATTGATCCTCCTCGGCATCGTCATGGTGATCTCGCTGGCTTACTACTGGTTCTCGACGGATCACACCCGTGACCTCGTCTTGATCGGTACCGTGGACTCCAACCAGGTAATAGTCAGCCCGCAAATTCAAGGCCGCATTCAGAAATTACTGGTGGACGAAGGCACGCAAGTGAGGGCCGGCGATCTGATCGCCATCCTCGATCCATCGGAACTGGAGGCCGAGGAGCGCGCCGCGGCCGCCACGATTGCCAGCCTGCGCTACAAGGTGGCCGAGACCCAATACACTCAGCGCTCCACCAAGGGTTCGACTTCCAGCGACGTGATGAACGCGCAGGCCCGCCTGCAATCCAGCCGCGCCCAACTGGCGCAAGCTGAGGCCACCCTGCAACGAGTAGAAAGCGACAGCCGCCGCCTCATTGAACTGGCCAAGGCTGGAGTCGCCTCGGAACAGGAGCGTGTGCAGGCCGAGGCCAATCTGAGGGCGCAGCAGGCCAGCGTGCAGGCGCTTAAAGATCAGGTCAACGCAGCCCAGGCAGACTTGGAAGCCGCCGTCGCCCGCACCCATCAGGCCAGCGCTGCCCAAAGCACGGTAGCTTCCACGCGCGGCCAACTGGCTAATGCCGAGGCCCAGATGAAAGAAGCGGAAGTCCGCCTCGGTTACACCAAAATCTACGCCCCGGTGACCGGGACCGTATCCGTGCGCGCCGCTCGCGAAGGCGAAGTCCTCAATCCCGGTCAGCCCATCGTAACCATCGTGGACCTGAGCGATACCTGGGCACGCGCCGCTATCCCTGAAACCTATGCCGACCACATCGGCTTGGGCGACACCCTGCGTGTGCGCCTGCCCGGCGGCACCATCACCAGCGGCAAAGTGTTCTTCAAAGCCGCCGAAGCCGATTTCGCCACTCAGAGAGATGTCAGCCGCCGCAAGCGTGACATAAAGACCATCGTCCTCAAGGTGCGCCTAGACAATCCCAAGGGCGCCTATGTCCCCGGCATGACTGCGGAAGTGCTGGTCTCGCCCGATCAGGTCAGAGGACACAACATCCGCCAGGAGGCCTCAGCGGGAAAGTGATGATTGCCGAGCACAAGTCCGGAAATGGCGGTAACCCTGGTAATGGCCATGGTGCCTTAGGGGCCAAGGCCATCGAAGTTGACCACATTTTCAAGAAGTACGGAGACTTCACCGCCGTGGACGGCATTTCCTTCAGCGTTGCCGACGGCGAGATTTTTGGTCTACTTGGTCCCAACGGTGCCGGCAAGTCCACTCTCATACGCATGATGACTACGCTGATCCCCATTACGGCGGGCCATGCGCGCATCGCTGGTCACGACGTCGCGAAAGAACCCGATCCGGTCCGCCGCGTAATCGGAGTTATTCCACAAGCCCTGACTAGCGATCTCGACCTTACGGTCGAAGAGAACTTGAATATTTACGCTAAGCTTTACGATGTCCCCGCCGATAAACGCAAGCCGGCCATCGACGAACTGCTGGAAGTAGTTGATCTCACCAAGTGGCGCAATGCCCAGACGAAAACCCTCTCCGGCGGCATGCGCCGCCGCCTGGAAATCGCCCGCGGCCTGGTGCACAGCCCCAAAATCTTCTTTCTCGACGAGCCGACCACCGGCCTCGACCCGGTCTCCCGCGTCGCCGTCTGGGAGATGCTCACCAACATCAAGAGCCATCGCCAGCTGACCATCCTGCTCACCACGCATTACATGGATGAAGCTGATCGTCTCTGCGAGCGTATCGCCATCGTGGACCACGGCAAACTGGTCGCGCTCGATACTCCCCTGGCGCTGAAAGGCAGTGTTCCCGGGTCCACGGTAATCGAGGTGCAATTCGAAAATCCTCCCGCCGACTGGGAGCAGCGCCTGCACGGCCTTGGCGGAGTGACCTCAGTGCAGTCCGAAGGCGCGGCGATGTATCGCGTCCTGACCAGCGACGGTACGCGCACCACCACGGAGTTGGTGGAAATGGCCGTCCATAGCGGCGTCCGCATCCGAACCCTCAGCGTGCAAAACACCACACTGGACGATGTTTTTGTCCACTACACGGGGCGGCAACTGCGCGACGAGTTGGTGAAGCCGCTGGGCTTCGTCATGCCGCCCAGGCCGGGGATGCAGCCATGAACCGCATGTTGGCTATTGTCGAGCGCGAAATGCGCAAGTTCTTCCGGTCACCCGCACTGATGTTGGTGGCGATGATTTTCCCGCTGGTGCAGCTCATCGTGCTGGGCAACGCCTTTGGCGGAAAGGTTCGTGACGCCAAGCTGGGGGTAGTGGATCAGGACGGCGGCACCCAAGCCCTGAAGATCCGCGAAGCCTTCGACTCCGTCCACGCCAACATTCGTACCTTCGAGCCTGTCTACTACGACAGCGACAAGCAGGCCATGGAGGACGTCCGCAACGGGAAAATCCAGGGCGCCGTCGTTATCCCTCCGCAGTATTCCCGGCGCGTCTACGAGGAAAACCATCCCCGCATCGCCTTAGTTGTGGACAACTCGGATAATTTCATGAGCTCCACGCTCGAGTCCGAAATGACCGAGCTGACCACCGCTTTAAATCAACCCGACGTCGAACCCCGCATCCTTCAGAAGACGGTGTTAGACGTTGTCGAACTCTATCCCTACATCGAGTACATGAAATATCTGCTTCCCGGCTCAATCACGCTGGCCATGTTCGTCTCGGTGATGATCGGCGGAGGCATGCTGTACATCGACGACAAAGCCCGTGGCGTGCACGAAGGCTACCTGGTGACTCCGATCACCAAAACCGAACTCGTGGTCGGTTTAAATGTGGCTGGCGCCATCAAGGCAGTATTGACGGGCGTGGTTATCACAGTAATCGGGTCACTACTGGCCGGAGTGAATACGATCTTCGATCCCTTCATCATCTTCGGCCTCGCCCTGATGATCCTGCTCACCTCGCTGGCCTTCAATACGATGATGTTCCTGCTCATGGTACGAGTTGAAGACCCACTGGTCCCGCGCGCCATTTTCGGAATCCTGAACACACTTCTGTTCTTCCCCAGCGGCTCGATCTATCCCATCCAGGCCTTCCCGCTGTGGCTGAGAGTTATCGCCAAAGGCGATCCATTCACCTACGCGGTCCACGGCTTTAAAGCGCTCCTGCTGAAAGAAACCGGCCTGGTCGCCATCGGGCCCGACATGATCTACCTGTCAATCTTCGCGGTCGTCACTTTCAGCATCGCCGTCCCGTTGTTCAAGAGAACGCTGTAGCGGGAATGCTGTCCTCTTAATTGTTCCCAGCGTTCTCTGCGGTTAAATCGTTTTCCGGAACTTTTGCGTGGCCAGCGGTTTCCGTTATCCTAGGAACCCATGACCCTGATGGACGCCCAGCCCCCCGACTTCGCACGCGAGCGGCGTCGCAGAATAACAATCACAATTATCATTGCGGTCGTCTTGATTGCCGCCGCCCTGGCCTGGGAGCTCCGCTATTGGCCGGAAGAGCATGTAGCTGACAAGTTCTTCAGCGCGCTCGAAAGGCAGGACTACGAAGCTGCCTACGGCATCTACTTCGCCGCCCCGAATTGGAAGCAACACCCGCAAAGATATTCGCTATATGCCTTCAGTGACTTTTACCGCGACTGGGGACCGAGCGGAGAATGGGGCATTATCAAGAGCTACAAAATCGAAGTCGCGGGAACTTGTCCGGGAGGGAACAAAGGCGTCGTAGTTCAGGTAATTGTCAACGGCCGCGCCGACCGCGCCCGCATCTGGGTCCAAAAATCCGACAAAACCATCAGCTATCCGCCCTGCTGAACCATTGTTTTGTCGTCATTGTGAGCCCGGGTGTAAGTCCGGCGAAGAATCGCGCGTGCACAACCGTGACCCTAGACCCGAGCATGTGCGAAGTGCCCGACCGTCTTCTCCAGCGACACCTCATCATTCACGTAAAGCCCAGTCGGATGCCGATCGATCTGTCGCAGCAACCCCCAGAGAACCTTCCCCGGCCCGACTTCCACAAACGTCTGCACGCCCTGCCCAATCAGCAACCGAACGGACTGCTCCCATTTCACCGCGCCGGTTACCTGTCGGATCAGCGCATCACGCCCGCCGTCGCCGTCTTGGACTATCGCTGCATCCACATTACAAGCAACGGGCACGCTGGGATTCCGGAATGCAACCCCATTCAAGTCAGCAGCTAGCCGATCCTGCGCCGGCTTCATGAGAGAGCAGTGGAAAGGCGCGCTCACCGGCAGCAGCCTGGCCTTCTTCGCTCCCCGTTCTTCGGCGAGCGTGGCCGCACGTTCCACGGCGGCAGTATTTCCAGAAATCACGATCTGTTCCGGAGAATTTATATTTGCAGGCTCGCAAACCTCGTCATGCCCAGCGTCGTGGCAAACCGCCATGACCCTTTTCAACTCCATGCCGAGGATCGCTGCCATCGCGCCCACACCGACCGGCACCGCTTCCTGCATATATTTCCCGCGCTGGCGGACCGTGCGCACCGCATCGGAAAAACCCAGCGTCCCGGCGGCGACATGCGCCGAATACTCTCCCAGGCTGTGTCCGGCGACGAAATCCGGTTTCACTCCGCGCTCGGCCAAAACCCGGCTGGCTGCGACCGACACCGTCAAAATTGCCGGCTGCGTAATCTCCGTCAAACGCAGCTGTTCCTCGGGTCCTTCAAAACAGACGTGCGCGAGTCTGTACCCAAGCGCCTCGTCGGCTTCTTCGAAAGTTCGCTTGGCGACCGGGAATCTCTTCGCCAATTCCTTCCCCATGCCGACCGCTTGCGACCCTTGGCCGGGAAATAGAAATGCGACCTTGTTGTTGGTGGCTTGCACTGTCATGCAGTCATTCTGAGTTGGGTGACAGCCCGGCGAAGAATCACGCGTGCAGAAGCGGGTGTCTTGTCTTATGCGCTACGTGCTCACCATCGCCCGCGGAATCGCCGCCAGCTCGCGTTCAATATCTGCGTTGATGTTGCGCTCGGAAAACTCTGCGGCTACCCGAATCGCATTCTTAATCGCATTGGCGTTGGACGAGCCATGCGTGATGATGCACACGCCCTTGACTCCCAGCAGCGGTGCGCCGCCATACTCCGTGTGATCCAAGCGTTTCTTAAAATCACTGAAGGCGCTGCGCGAGAGAAGGTAGCCCACCTGGGCCGTAATCGTGGCCCGGAGCGATTCCTTCAGCACATAGCGAACCAGGTTGGCGATGCCCTCAGAAATTTTCAGCGCCACGTTCCCAACGAATCCATCGGCCACGATTACGTCTACTTGGCCGTTATAAACGTCGCGGCCCTCCACATTCCCTATGAAATTCAGAGGCAGTTGTTTCAAAAGCTGGAATGACTCGCGGGTCAATTCGTTGCCTTTACCTTCCTCTTCGCCGATGGAAAGCAATCCAACCCGCGGCCGACGTGTACCAAAGATGCTGCGGAAGTAGATCGCGCCCATCACTGCGAACTGCTCAAGGTTTTCCGGTTTGCAATCGACGTTAGCGCCTACGTCGAGAAGAATTGCGGCTGTCCCCAAAGCCGTGGGAACCACCGCTGCCAGCGCCGGACGATCCACACCCGGCAAAGCGCCGAGCACCATCTTGGCGGTGGCCATGGCCGCTCCGGTGTTGCCAGCGGTAACGAATCCCGAGGCCCGTCCTTCGCGCACCAGCCGCAATCCCACCCGCATGGAGGAGTCGCGCTTGGAGCGAACCGCTTTGGCCGCCTTGTCGTCCATGCGAATCACCTCGCTGGCATGAACAATTTCCAGAGGCAGTTCGGCAGCAGCGGCATGACGTTCCAGTTCCGCGCGGATCTGGGGTTCGCGGCCCACCAGCAACACGCGAGCACCATAATGACGGGCGGCCTGGATGGCGCCTTCGATCTCAGGCCTGGGGGCCCGATCCGAACCCATCGCGTCGAGGGCTATGACGCCTGGCATGGAGTGGCGTGTTGACGACTAGCTGGCTTCTTCGACGTCCAGTACTTCGCGTCCCTTGTAGTATCCGCACTTGGGGCAGGCGCGGTGCGGCATTTTCTTTTCGTGACAGTTCGGACACTCCGACAGCGAGTGCCCCTTCAGAGAGTCGTGCGCCCGCCGATTGCCGGTCCGCGCTTTTGAGTGCCGCCGTTTTGGATTGGGCATGAAGTCCTCTTTCCTTCTTATCTTGTCATTCCGGGCGGCTTTTAGCCGCGAGGAATCTGCTTCTTCAAGTTACTCCAACCTCTTCCGAATATCCTTAAGCGCCGCCCACCGTGGATCCTCGAGCGGCTCGGCGCACGAGCACTGCTCCACATTCAGATTTTTCCCGCAATGCGGACACAATCCCTTGCACTGCTCGCTGCACAGCGTCCTTAAGGGGAGCGCCAGCAGGATCTGTTCCCGCAGCACGTCTTCCAGTTCTAGCCCATCGCCGCGGTAGTATCCGATCTCCGCCTCAGCATCGGTGACCGACAACTCTGGGGCGCGCGCATCCACTCCCTGGGGACGATAGAGCAGGTCAAAGTGCCGCGCCATTTCCTGCTCGACCGGTTCCAGGCAACGCGCACAACTCACTTCCAACCGCGTCGCCAGGTCGCCCTTGAGGCGTATGTCGTTGATTACGTTATGCTTGCCGTGATGCTCTTGAACCAGGTCGGCGTGCCCGGAGGTCTTCAGCGGCGCCTTCTGCCGAATGTCATCTCCCAGATCAATCGTATCGGGCTGGATTTCCTCGCGGAAATCCAGCGGATGGAGCTCTAGGTCACGAATATCGATGAACATCAGGAATCTCCGCGCCCACCCTTAGAAACCGCGAAGGCCGCGGAAGCACGCTCAGAGGCGTAAGTTCTCCAGGGAGCAATATTTAAGAATAAAATCGAGCGCAGGAACTGTCAAGGAAAGCACCCCATGGGCCCCATGGGTGTCAAGCCTCGTTAGAAATGTCCCCTTCGTGTTGGTGTCGAAGAAGAACATTCACAGTGGCAGAGTCAGAGCCAGGATGGGGGGCGCGGGGGGAAGGGGCGGCAATTGTGGAGTGCACCCTTCGACTGAGACACTGCCTCAAAGGGGGTTGTTACCGTTCGATGAAAAGCCATTGTAAGCACGAGGTGCCTGGATTGCACTCTACTCTCGTGTCCATGGCCGACCACGCATTCTTCTTCACGTTGCATGCAGTGGCCGCCAGCTCGCGGCCATGCCCGAATGATTTCTGTTTCATCCGCTTGATTGGTCGCGCCACGCGC
>DATEPX010000106.1:0-3792 GCA_035272945.1 Terriglobales bacterium | reverse complement strand
ACCGCTCACCACTGGTATGCCTACCTCCTCATGTCCCAGGGCCACACGCAACAGGCCTTGTCGGAGATTCAACTTGCGCGGGAATCCGATCCCCTGTCTCTTGTGATCAATTCCGACGTGGGGGAGATGTACTACTACGCGCATCAATTCGATCGCGCCATCCAGCAGTACCGAAAGACCCTAGAGATGGACCCTAATTTCCTTCCCGCTTACTGGCAACTTGCCTCCGCCTACGTTCACAGCAAGAGATACCCCGAGGCTATCGACACTCTGCGTCACGCTGCAGACTTGGGCGGCAGTCGGCCTGAAACGACGGCTCTTCTAGGGTATGTCTACGGTGTATCCGGGCAGTATGAAGAAGCGGAAAAGCGGTTGACCGAACTGCTGGAGCTTTCGCGGCGGCGCCCCGATGTGACTCAATCGATTCCACTGGTTTATGCAGGCTTGGGAAAGAGGGACCAGATGTTCGCGAGCCTCGAGAAAGCCTGCCAAGAGCGCACCGGCTCCGTCATCCTCATCAAGGCTGACCCAACGCTCGACGCTCTGCACACCGACCCGCGCTACGCCCAAGCGGTGCGTTGCGTTGGTCTGACTCCTTAGTTGAGCCTGCATCTGTTAGCCGCGCGCAGTGGATCGACTTTGCGCTTGATGTGGCTGCGTCTCTACTCTTCCGCCAACTCGCCTCGCTCGTTGAGCGTCACGAGTGGAACTGGCCGCAAGGGGACACTGAGACGATAGCGGGCGTGACGCCGTTCCCCCTCGCGAACCAACGCGCCCTTCGCAACCAGATCCGCCAGGTCCCGCGTGGTCGTCGCTGGTGACGCCCCGGTGATGGTGCTGTATTTTCCAGCCGTAAGCCCGCCTCGGAATCCTTCGGGACCTTCCCGGAACATACGCAGGAGTGCTTTTTCCTGTCGCTCATTGAGCTGCCCCTTCAGCCGATCTAACAGCTTTGTTTTGTCGATCAGGAATTCCACCATTGCAATTGTCCGACGCCGCGCCTCGATGGCGACACCTGCAAACCACGTCAGCCAGTTGGTGATCTCGTTTTGCTTGTTCGACGCTTCGAGCACCTCATAGTAATTCTTGCGGCGAGCAAAAATCGTGGCCGCCAATGCCGTGAGCGTCGGCTGACCGAGGCTCTGCGCTAGAGCTTTCTCAGAGATGGCCCGTCCGATACGTCCATTGCCATCCTCGAAAGGATGGATGCATTCAAAATACAGGTGGGCAATTCCTGCCCTAGTTAAAGCCGGCAGTGCTTCTTTTTGGCCAGGCTCCGTTCGACCGAACCAAGTGATGAATCGCGCCATTTCGGATGGCACGCGCGACGACGGCGGCGCCTCGAAATGCACTTTGGGTTCATGCATCGCCTGGGAGACCACTTGCATGGGTTCGGCACCGGTTCGATACCGCCCTACATCTTTTAAGTCACGCCTGCCGCTCATCACCATCCGATGCCAGCGGAATAGCATTTCCTCCGAAAGTGGTTCCGCAAACGACCGATACAGATCAACCATCATTTCGGCAATTCCTCGCTCCGCCGGCCGAACCCGTCGCTCGTCCGCAGCCAGTCCCAGTTGCTTGCGGATGGAGGACTGCACGCTAGCTCGATCAAGAGTTTCACCTTCGATTTCCGAAGTCGTGACCGCCTCCGTGCCCATCGCCTCGATTGTCAGCTGATCGCGCTCCTCATTTCCGAGATGGCGCACAGTGCCAACGAACATGCCTCCGCCGACGAGGAACTGCTTCTCCGCAGCCTCCAAGCGTGCTCGGTCCCACTGAAAGGTCGGCCAATCGGGTTGTTGCCAGTTCCAAGTCATGAGCGATAGACAGCCTTTCTATCACTCATATTATGCCATATTTATGAGCGATAGCTATGGAAACCATCCCTCACCCGACGACGTCGACTTGATTGCTACACCCCATAACGAAAGGAAGAGGCAATATAGTTTCGTTACGCGAATCCTAACGAAACGAACTTTTCTCGATGGCGGTAACCAACCCAATTTGCCCCTTTACTGTGACAAGCTATGACAACCGCCGTGACAGGACCTAGTTATGATCGATCGCTGTCGGCGAAATGAGTAGAGCCTTCAATCGATATATCGGGATTGACCATTCCGGGGCAGAGACATGAATGTCCAGCCTCAAGAACTTGCGCGTCTATGCTGCAGACCATTCAAGCGACCCAAGTGAAGTCGCGCCCCCTCCCAGCCTCCGCAGGTACTGGACACGCAAGGCGATTGCCGAGTGGCTGGTCGATAGGCTCTCAGAGACGCCTCTCACATTAGTGGGCATCGACCACGGTTTTTCGTTTCCCCTTCAGTACTTCGAGAAATACGGCCTGCCCCACGACTGGCCGGTTTTCTTAAACGATTTTCAAGAGTATTGGCCGACAGACCAAGAAAACACCTATGTCGATTTCGTACGCGAAGGAATTTGCGGAAATGCGGCAGCTCGTGCCGGTAATTCTCGCTGGCGACGCATCACGGAAGTGCGAGCGGGTGCCAAGTCTGTGTTCCATTTTGATGTGCCCGGATCAGTGGCCAAATCCACGCATGCTGGAATTCCATGGTTGCATTATCTCCGCATTCAAACCGGAGATCGCGTGCATTTCTGGCCGTTCGACGGCTGGAAGGTTCCGTCAGGCAAATCTGTAGTGGCGGAGGTATATCCGGCATTGTGGAGCCACAGCTTCCCTCGTGATGGCCGCAATTCTGACCAGCAAGACGCCTATGCTGCTGCGGGATGGCTGCGTCAAAGCGATCTTGACGGCAGTCTGGAGCGGTTCTTGAATCCGAGCTTGGAGGCCCGCGAAAGAAGGATTGCTGAGATCGAAGGCTGGATTTTGGGGATAGCATGAGTCTCTCGGCTATCGCGTGAGAATACGTTGAAGGCGGGTTCTGGTTTGGAAGCTGAAATAACAACGATTGCTCGGCTGAGTGCCGACCGCGTCCACCGTCCCGCTTCTCCGTTAAGGGAGGGAACGACGAATAGCATCTCGAATTGCAGTCTCGATGCGTACGCCTCTGCGGGAGAAGCCCAGTTCCGGCAGAATTTCCTCCATTATTTGCTCGTCGGTGCGGAGTTGGCCATCCGAAATGACCCAGCGCACCAGCTCAACGAGTTCATTAGAGCTATAGTCATCGATGGTAGCCTTGCGAGGAATATACGGTCGCGGTTTCCGGTGGCCGGTAGACTGAGGAACTTGACTTGAGTTTCCAATAGCTTCCTTTCTCGCAGAGCTTGTTGCTGCAGGAGGCCCGTCGGCGCCTGCGCCGTTCAAATCCTTGTGGTCTGCGTACTCCACTGCTTTATGAAAAGTTTCCACGGCACGCCGAACTTCTTCGTCCTTGCGCATGAACCAATCGGTTGACCATATCCGATGAAATCGCCATCCAAGATTCTCAAGCTGTGCCTGGCGCAGCCGGTCTCGGTCCCGCGCGGTGGGGCTGGAGTGATACGAAGCGCCGTCGCACTCGATAGCCAACACGAATCGTCCAGGCTTCCTCGGGTGTTGCGCAACGAGGTCTATTCGAAATCGTGATGCGCCCATTTGTGGAATTAGTGCAATCCCATGTGAGGTGAGCACGTCTGAGACCTTGCTCGATCAAGTCCGAAAGGAATACGAAGCACTGCGAAGTCCGCTCGCTGCCGGTTGAATCAGTCAGGAAGTCAGAAAGCGCGAATGCGATAGAACTGGCACCGCCACCAACGCCCTACGACGCAGGAGGGTCAGAGCTACCACATAACGGCCTTCAGACCGAAGCCACAGGGGGAACAGACACAGGA
>DATEPX010000105.1:0-5559 GCA_035272945.1 Terriglobales bacterium | reverse complement strand
GCGTCGCAGCTAATCAGGATCGCAGCGAGGCGCTGCGCAAGCAATACGTCTATAAACAACATATCCACATTCTCACGCATAAACGCGGCGGCAAGCTGATGCGGGAAGAGACCGCAGATTACAACGTGGTTCCAACGTCGGACGGCACCAAAAAGAAGCTCACGCTGCTGACCGGCCGCTACTGGCACAGGGGAAGGTACGAGCAGTTTACGGGCAAGCCAACACCGGAGAAAGACAGTTTCGACGGCGATTTGATCAATGACTTACGCGACGATTTGTCGGACGACAAAGCCAAAGACGGCTTGGCCAGACGCTGGTTTCCACTGACCAGCGAAGAGCAGAACGATTACGCTTTCAAACTCCTCGGTCAAGAGGTGCAGCAGGGCCGCAGCATTTACCACATCAGTTTCCAACCGAAGGACAAGGACGAGGTCCCGTGGGCGGGCGAGGCGTACATCGATGCTGCAGAATTCGAGCCCGTGCGGGTGTTTACCAGGCTGGCAGGGCGCATTCCACTCATCTTCCGCACCCTGCTGGGGATAAATGTTCCGGGAATTGGCTTTAATGTCGTCTATCAGCGGCAGCCAGATGGAGTGTGGTTTCCTGCCACGCTTGGCACCGAGTTCCGGATTCGTGCCGCGTTCGTCATCGACCGGCAAGTGTCCGTGTCGTTGGAGAACAGCGCATTCGAGCACACCCACGTGGTAAGCAGGATGAAAGTGATTGGGGAAGAGGAGTGAGCAGCGAGGCATGCCACCTAGTCCAAAATCTCTCCCAGAGTCGTGCCTGTTATCGTAGTTGGCGCACTAACATCCCGATAACGCTCAATGACCAGCGGTCAAAACGTGACGCCCGATAGCGTCAACTGTCGTCTCTACGGTCCCCAATAGGTGAACTTGAAGAGAACACCCGGACGGATGTCGAAACCGATCTCTCCGCCGCACTCAATAGTGTGGTGCCCGGGGTCGATACGACCAGCGTGACCGACGGGGTACGGCCAAATTTTTCCGTCAATCTTGATCGGTCCGCAGTGGCCCCCATTGTCATCGACAACTGCGAGATAAGTCTTCCCGTCCTTTGAGGGCGCGAATGAACCTCTCAAATCCCGGCTACAGCCGACGCAGAGAAATGTAGCTATAAACACTCTATTGCGATTTTTCCATTCTCGACATGCATCCTTCGTTAACCTAACACCTTCGCCATTCGGCTGCATATCCGTGATCTGCACCCTGTTCTCACGATCCATTGTTTCCAGATCCGAATTTTCGCCCGATCCTGTTCGGGGTTATAGGTCGGGCCTCCGGTGGGAGGATTTTTCACAATTTCACTCAAGATGCGAAGAGCAACGGCGGAGGGGGGCGAGCACAAAATCATCGCCGGGGCGCCACAACTTCTTCTCCTTTACGATCCGATCGTAGTCGGAATCACGATCGAAAAGAGTGGCTAGCGTCAGTACGGAAAATCCTCCGCCTATACATTGCAACTCTTGTTGCACGAATGGATCAATACCGGCCACTTCTTCAACCTCGCAGAAAATGCCCTGTAGAACCTGGGTATCACCTGATTCCGCAACGGGCAAACCCGAGACTTGTGAACCGGCTTCAAGACTAAGTCCGATGCAGACGAGTAGGACCCCAACAAACCGATTGGTTCGCATATCCTTCTCAGCTTACGCAGCCCCGTCCTATTCAGTAGATCACGTTGGTAACCATCGAGGACTACTACGTCTTTATTTTTATTCTGTGCTGGAATTTTCCCCAGAAATACCTCCAGAGCCGCTGACGGATCACTTGATCCCTCAATTTCAAATGTGAGACGCACACCTTCCAGCATCTCTTTATCCGCTAACAAACGGTCAACCACCTTCTGCCAGTTCGGCACCGCATGGTATTCGAGCACTAGTTTCAAGGCGATGTTTTCAACGAACAAATACTCGGTTGCATGAGAACGGCGTACAGGCGCTTCTTCTCAGCTTGTGTCAGGGAATTGCCTTCGGGATGAAACAGTCCATGACAATGTCGGCTCCCACGCCCGAGTAGACTTTGGTGATGCTGACCAACCAACCAAGGCCCGGGAGAGGAGCCAACATGTTAATCATAGGATGCGATTATCATCCGGGCTTCCAGCAAATTGCTTTTGTGGACACCGATACGGGTGAGTTACAGGAGCGACGGCTGTTGCATCGCGAGGAAGCGGAAAAGTTTTATCGCGATCTGGCAGCGTAAGGAGTGGAGGTGCGTGTGGGGATGGAAGCAAGTGGACACGCACGCTGGTTTGAGCGACTGCTGGCGGAACTGAACTTCGAGTTGTGGATGGGCGACGCCGCCGCGATCCGAGCGAAGCGGGTACGCAAGCAGAAGACCGATCGCCAGGAATGCGCAGCACATTCTGGACCTGCTGCTGGAGGATCGTTTTCCCCGAATCTGGGTGGCGAGCTGGGACAATCGTGACCTGCGGCAGCTCTTGTGGCGTCGGCACCGGATGGTGCAGGCGCGCACACGGATCATGAACCAGTTGCAAGCCGTGGCCATCAACGAAGGCTTACGCTGTAAGAATGAGGTTATGGCGAGAGCCGGGACGAAAGCAACTGGAGGGGTTCCGGTTGGCGCCGTGGGCCAGCCGACGCCGCCGCGATCTGTTGGAGTTACTGGACCGATTGAACCCAACGATCGCGGAGCTAAGCCAAGCGATTGATGAGGAAGTGGAAAAGTATCCCGCGGCGCAGCGACTGATGACCCATCCCGGAGTGGGTGCCCTGACGGCACTGGCCTTCGTGCTGGTCATCGGAAACGCGGAGCGGTTTCACCGCGGCAAGCAGATCGCAAGCTATCTGGGTCTGGTGCCGGCGGAAGAGTCCAGTGGTGGCGAGCGGCGACGGCTAGGACATATCAGCAAACAGGGCAGCTCGTTGCTGCGTTTCTTTTTGGTGGAAGCGGCTCAGGTCACGCTGCGAAGCGACCCGGAGTGGCGCAGCAAGTTTTTCCACCTGGCCATGCGACGAGGACGAAAGACTGCCAAAGTCGCGATGGCACGTAGACTGGCAGTCCGTCTCTACTGGATGTGGCGCGAAGAACGGGATTACGAGCAGTCGAAAAAGTTCGGTCCGCACGCGGGCCAGCCCGGAACAGGCGTTGGTGAGAAGTCGAACACCGCGTAATCGATTGGGCAGCCCGCTCCCTTCGCTGGGGAGTTCGAACTAGCAATCATGATCGAGGTTGTGGACCGAAGAGGATCACTCAAACCGCAACGCTGAAATCGGATCGATCCGTGTTGCTTTTCTCGCTGGAACCCAGACTGCTACTAGCGCCACCACGCACAGGAAGATTGGGGTCAGGACGAATGCTGTCGGATCCCACGTTTTTACCCCGAACAGGAATCCCGTCAGAAACTTCGTCAGCCAGAAGGCTCCGCCGATTCCGATGACTAGCCCAATTCCCGCAAGCAGCATTCCCTGACGAATCACCATATTGCGAATGTTCGAAGCGGGCGCTCCCAGAGCCATCCTGACGCCGAGTTCCGGGGTTCGCTGCTGGACCGAGTAAGCCATTAATCCATAGATGCCGATCGCCGCCATCAGTAACGCCGACGTGCCGAAGACCGTGAGCAGCAGCATGTTGAAGCGTTCGCGCGAGGTCGTCAGCACGACGATCTCGTCCATGCTGCGGATGTGCGCCACGGGCAGACCGCCCGTCGCTTCGCGGATCGCGTTGGTGACGGCGGCCGTGAGGGTGTGGGGCTCCATCCGCGTGCGCACAATCCACCACAAGGGCGCGATGCGCGAGTTGAGCTCCGTGACTTTGTTGGGCATCTGCGCAACCGGGATATACATGGTTGGACCCGGGTCCTGATTGAGTCCGCCATCGCGTGTGTCTCCAACAACGCCGATCACCTGCCGCGGTGGTTCGACGAAGACCGGTCCCATGCCCGCTCCAATCACGATGCGGTCGCTCAGCGGATCACCGTTGGGCCAGAACTGCCGCGCCATCGCCTCATTGATGATGACGACACCGGGCGCAGCTCCGTTATCTTGTTCGGTGAAATTGCGCCCGCGGACGACGGGCACCTTGAAGACGTCAAAATAACTCCACGAGACCGGGAAGTATCCTGCTCCACCCGTATTCGGATTGTTGCCGTTCGCCCGCCCGACAATGTTGAAAGGCAGCCCAAAGCCACCTTGCAGGGGCAGACAGCACGCGGCGGCACTGGCCGTGACGCCGGGAACGGCATTGATCCGCTCGGTGCCGTCGTGAATGACCTGCGCGACGCCGCTGGTCTTCAGAAACCGGTCGCCGCTGATCGACATGGCCATGGTGAGCACGTTGTGCGTGTCGAACCCGGGATCGACCGACTGCAGGTTCATAAACGTGCGAATGAGGAGCGCCGCTCCGATGACCAGAACGAGCGCAAGAGCCATTTCGCTAACGACCAGAAGAGAACGCACCTTGCCGCTGCGGAAGCCTACTCCTGCACGGTTGTTGCTCTCGTTCAAGACTGCTGCAAGACTCTTGCGCGAGGCGCTGATGGCAGGCACCAGGCCAAACAAAATTCCGGTCAGCACCGAAACTCCAAGCGTGAACAGAAGCACATTCAGATCGACCGTGACTGCCGATCCATCTTCGCCGATCCGCGGGATGCTCCCGGGATTGATCGCCAGCAAGAACCGGACCCCCGCGAATCCAAGAAGGAGTCCAAGCAGTCCGCCGGTGAGCGATACAAGCAGACTCTCGGTAAGCAGCTGGCGAATGATGTGCCAGCGTCCAGCGCCAAGCGCAGAGCGCGTTGCGAGCTCCCGCTTACGAGCGGTGGCGCGAATCAGCAGCAGATTGGCAACGTTGGCACAGGCAATCAACAGCACAAGTCCGACGGCGCCCAGCAGCACGTAAAGGGACGACCGCGCATCGCGGACCATCAATTCCTGCAACAACACCACGCCGAAGCTATTGTTCGGCCCCAGCGTGCCCGGATAGGTCGCCCGATATTGATCGGCGGCGAGCTTCAACTGCGCGCTGGCCATCGGCTCAGTCACGCCCGGCTTCAAGCGCGCAATCACGCCGAAGTAGTGCGCCTGGTCGGTCGAACTGAGTTCAAACTGGAATGGCAGCCAGAGATCAGCCGGATTGTCCGTAACAAAGGCGCGGCCGATCACGCCCACAACCTGATACGGCTGTCCGTTGAGCTGAATGTTTTTGCCGACGATGCCGCGATCTCCGCCAAATCGCCGCTTCCACAGACCGTAACCCAGCACAACCACATTTCCGCCGTGGGGGCTGTCTTCCGCCGCCGTGAAAGTCCGACCCGCGATCACGGGTGCGCCAAGAACCGAAAAATAGTCAGCGGTTACGTGTACGCCTTGTACCTCTTCCGGCTGATCGTTACCGGTCAGGTTCAATCCGGCGCCGCCGCTGTCGTAAGCCGCGACCTGCTGAAAAATCCCCGTCTGCTGCCGCCAGATATTGAACTTGGGCACGTTCGCGCCGGGGAAGGAACCTTGATCGCCGGTGTTCATCAGATGCACCAGCGATTGCGGATCGGGATAAGTGAGTGGCTTGAGCAGAACTG
>DATEPX010000104.1:0-5820 GCA_035272945.1 Terriglobales bacterium | reverse complement strand
GAAGTGCTCGGCCGGGTGCCGGGCATCATTCATGCGTTTTCGACCCGGCGGGGTGATACGAGAGACCTGAACCTGGGGCCGCATTCATCCGCCAATCCAATCGTGCAAATGAACCGCGTCCGGTTCCTCGCGTCTGTTGGCCTGCCCGGCTGGCCAATGATGAAATTGCGACAGGTCCACTCGGATAGGGTTGTCAATATACAAGACACATCCGCCGCAACCGATGCCGTCGAGGGTGATGCGGCTGTAACAGCCCTGAAGGGCGCTGTACTGGCTGTTCAGACTGCGGACTGTGTGCCGATTCTCATCGCGGACTCTCACAGAACGGCTGTCGCAGCCGTTCACGCAGGCTGGCGGGGCACTGCGGCACGTATCGTTGAATCAACTGTCGCAAGACTGCGCGAGGAATTCGCACTCGATCCGCAAGACCTGGTCGCCGCGGTCGGTCCCCATATTGGAGTGTGTTGCTACGAAGTCGGCTTGGAGGTAATCGATGCTATGGCCGATCCCGCCTTGTTTGAACACAAACCGGAATGGATGAAACCGCATTTGAATCTCGGCGAGGCCAACCGGCGACAGCTCATAAATTCAGGGCTACGTGAGGAGGGAATCGAAGTTTCATCGTTGTGCACTCGATGCCGCGAAGATCTGTTTCACTCTTATCGGCGGGATGGCAAGAAAATGGGCCATATGCTCTCCATAATCGGCATTGTTCCATGAAAAAGGCACGCGCCACTTTGGATCGAGTTCTATCCAAAGCAGGCATCGCTTCGCGCGCGACCACGCGCGAATGGATCGGGGAAGGCCGTGTCAAGGTTAACGGCCGCGTGATCCGAAATCCGGATCATTGGGTGGAAACGGTAAAAGATGTTGTTCACCTTGACGGGCTCAAGATTCGCGAAGAGAAAAAAATTTACGTTGCATTGAACAAGCCTGGGGGCGTGGTTACTTCATTCGGCGACAACCGAAATCGCCCGACTGTTTACGATTACATCAAAAAGCTGGATCGCTGGGTATTCCCGGTCGGCCGTCTGGATATGGATACCTCCGGGCTTCTGATTCTGACCAATGACACCCAATACGGCGAGGCCCTGCTTCAACCGGAATCAAAGATACCCAAGACCTACTATGTAAAAGCGGCGAGTGTGTTCGCTGCCGGCGATTATTTCGATCTTGCTTATGGCCTCGATATCGGCCGTGGCGAAACGAGTGGACGAGCCATTGTTCGTGAGGTGCGTGTCAGCGACAAATACACCTGGTTTGAGCTAACCATAACTGAAGGGAAGAATCGTCAGGTCCGGCGCATGTGTGACGCCATCGGCCATGCCGTTCTCAAACTGGTCAGGATTCGTATCGGAGATCTTTCGCTTGGGGATTTGCCGGTTGGGCAATTCAAAGTTCTTAACCATGAGGAAGCGCAAAAGGCGCTTCAAAAATAGCAATTATTAAGTGCCGCTGTGTGACGACCACTTACTCGCGTGGAGTCGATGATTATCCGTAGCGGGACTTAGTGAGTTCCGGTAGGATGTGTACCTATGAAATCACTCATTGTTGCTTTGCTTCTGGCGATGCAGGTTCAAGGCGTGGCTCCAAATATCTCCGGTTTTTCGATCCAGGGCACGACGATCAACCTGAATTCGTTTAAAGGCAAAAAGACCGTTCTGGTCGTCTTTTACCGGACCCAGGCTTGAGGGTTCTGCCGCGCGCAGCTCGGTGAGCTGCAAAAAAATTATCAGAAGATTAAAAGCCTCGGGGCGGAGATGGTCGCAGTGAGTGCAGATACCCCAGCCGATGGTCAAAAGGTAGCGACCGAGTTGAGCCTGACGTATCCGATCCTTTCCGATATCTACAAAAATTTCATCCGGCAGTACGGGGTGCTGCATCCGACGGAAGGCATCGCGCGACCTTCAATGTTCATTGTGAACAAGGAAGGCAAAATTGTTTGGAGATACGTTGGAGCAGAAGCCAACGACCGCCCGCCTATCGATACGGTGCTCCAGCAACTAGCTGCGGCGAAATGAAATTCGGGGTGCGTCCCCCGAATTTCCTACACGAGTCTGCCGGGGCTTTTCTTGTAGCGATTCACGATCGCGTCGGCACTCATATAAGCAAGCGCTTGAATGGTCAACGTTGGATTGAAGCCGCTCATCGTTGGAAATGTCGAGCTACCGATGATGAACAGATTCGGAATATCCCAGCTTTGGCCGTAGCGGTTTACGACCGACGTCTTTGGATTATCGCCCATGCGCGTGCCGCCCTCGTGGTGCGCACCGGGAGCTCCGGCGCCCATGGGCGCACGCCAGACTCGTGTCGCACCCATGGCTTTGGCCAACTCTTCTAACTTCACCAGCATGAACTCGATCCGCGCAAGCTCGTTGGGCCGGCGCCAGTCATAGGTCAGGCGCGGCGCGGGCAAACCCCATTGATCGCGCACGTTCGGATCGAGATCGATGGTCTGGTCGGTATAGGGCAGGTTCTCCGTTTGCGCGACCACGGCGGCGTACCGTGTAAAGTATTTCGCGAGGAAGTCGCGGTAGGCAGCGCCCCATCGCGGGATTCCGGGCGGCGGATTGATGCTCATGGCGGCGCCAATCGGACCGGCCTCCAGGTCGGCGGGCGAGACCGAAATCTGGGCTCCGCGGATGAAGTTCAAGCCGCTATGGTCGAAGTTGTCGGCGTTGAAGTCATCGAGGCTATGCTTCTGGGCGCTGGGGCCCATGTAGATGTTGACAAACCGGTCGTCGAACGTGGCAAACACTCTGGGAGTGATGTGAGCCATGAGATGCTTGCCGACTTGGCCGCTCGAGTTCGCCAAACCATTTGGGAATTTCCGGGTCTTTGAAAGCAGCAGCAACCGCGTGTTGTCGTAAATGAAAGGTGCAAGGATAACGAGTTCCGCCTCGATCGTATTGCTGGAACCATCCGGCCCGTAGTACGAAACGCCGGTCACACGCCCGCTGTTGTCACTATTCACTCGGAAGCACATGGTACCGGTCAGCAATTTGAAGTTGCCGGTAGCATCGGCCTCAGGAAGTTTTGTGACGAGAATGCTGGATTTTGCGCCGACGTGGCAGCCGAACGCCTGGCAGAAGCCGCAGTAGGTGCAACTCGCCCGCCCCCCGTACGATTGTGAGAGGATCGCGCGAGGCGTCGAAAACGGATGATAGCCCAGCGTGCGAGCTCCCTCTTCGAAGATCACGCCCGACTGATCCGCCACGAGCGGCGGCAGCGGATATTCGCGGCGGCGCGGCGCTTCGAACATGTTGCCGCCTTCGATCTTGCGTCCCTGAAGGTTTCCAGCTTTGCCGGACACGCCAAGCTCGTATTCGGCACGATCGTAGAAGGTTTCCAGATCGGCGTAAGTCAAGGGCCAGTCGGCGAGCGAGGAATCCTTGGGGATCGCCGGCACTCCGTAACGTTCAATCGTGTGCGACCGCACGCGGAAGTCGTCTTCGTGAAACCGCCACGACACGGCGCCGTAATGCACCGTGCCGCCCCCTGCCTGGTTGCCGTAATTCAGAATCGGCAACGGTTTCGCGGGCATATTCGCGTTCGGCCGCCAGGTCACTGGTTGACGTTTCGCGTTTGGACGCAGATCTTGCCGCTGGAAGTATCGCAATTCGTCCTGTCCACTGAAATCGGCGGTAGTCAGGCGTGGGCCTCGCTCGAGGCCAATGACTTTCATGCCTGCTTTCCCGAGCTCGGCAGCAAGTATTCCGCCTACGGCGCCCATACCGACAATAACCACATCAGTTTTTTCGATCGCCATAGTTCGTCCCTCCGTCTCTACAGGCCAGTGATTGGCACACGCTTGAACGCTTGTCTGCTCTCCATGTCGGTCCTGGTGAAAATCGGCTGTGCGCCTGGAAAACCCACCAGCCGCCACCCGGCAAAATCCTTGTTGCCGCCATAGATCGGGTCGGCAAACATGCCTTCCATCGTGTGCGTGCGGATCGTATTGAAGAACTCCTGTGCCGTGGGCCAGGTGAACTCTGCAGCTTCGCCCAGCTCGAGGGCCGTGATCACTGCGTCCTGACGCGCGGCATCCAGGCGAACGAACGTGTCGTTATAGGTCTTGCGGCAATACGCATCCAGCTGTGCAAGACCGCGCCTATAGAAATCCTGAAGATCGGCATAGGCGCCGGAGAGCGCAAGATCAATGTAATTGACCACTCCAGCATCGTGCGCGCCCGCTTTGCCCGGTGCACCGGGCATCAGCCGCTCAGCGAACGCCGCAACTGTGGCGGCGTCGCTGCGGTTGAAAAACGCACCGTGCCGCTCGGTTTCCGAATGGAGCTGAGCTGGGGCGTTTGTCTCCTTCCGCGCTTCGTTATTCTGGGCCGGCGCGAGTTCCGCGCCCGCCATCGCTCCGGTACCAATGAGTGCGCGCACTAAAAAAGTGCGGCGCCCGGGATTGTGCTCGGTCATCTCCTTCCTCCCTTCCGCCCAGCACCATATTCCAGCTGCCGAACCGGGTCAATGTAAAAGCCGTATGCCTTGCCGGGCGTTGCCAAATACCCTTTTGCGGAATCGACACTACGTTATAATGCCCCGGTTATGGAAACAGTCGGTACGAAGCCGGCGCTACGCGCCACGGATCGTTTGCGTCAAACGGTAGCGGCATTGGCCAAGCTGCTGGATCAGACAATGATTGATATTCAGGCGCTCGATTCCGAATTGCAGGAGCACAACCAGGTTTCGAAGGAATTGGAACAACTGAGACAAGCCGCCGCCGAATGGGGGGTCGAAAGAGCAAAGCTCCTCGCATTGGTCGATCATAGCAGGACTGAAAACGGCCGCGATGTGGCCGAGACCGACGAGGCAGCGGCAATCGCTCTGGATCGGCAGGTCACTAGTGCGGTCGAACGCATCCGCGCCGACATGAGGGCGCAGTTGGACGTGGAGCGGGCGAAGCTTGCGCCCGAGCACCTTCGCGCCGCCGAGGAGGCTGTTCAGGCCGAAGCTGCCCGCGTCGAAGCTTTGATCCAGGAGATCAATAGCGTGATCGACAATCCGGATACCGAGTTGTCGGTTGTTATCCGGAAAAACGCCGAGCGCGCAGAACTCGAATCCTACCTCAAAGGTCTTCGCTTCAGGATTGCAGATCGGTAGGTGTCCACCACTAGAGAGCGCTATTGGCCTAATTTGAGCGCGAACGTGATTTCGGTGTCGACACAGCGGGGGCCGCTGTCGTCACGGACCGGCGTGAACTTCCATTGCGTGACGGCACCACGTACCGCGCTGTTCAGGAGCGGATTGCCGTCGGTGATTCCGGTGACGGTCACGTCCCCGGCTTCGTTGATTCGTGCTTTCACCCGGACAACAGCCTGCGGATTGATCTTCAGGTAAAGCCGAAGCTCACCGGTGATCGCGGGATCCACTCGGGACCTTAGACGCGTCATCGCAAGCTGCGACTGCATCGTCAGACAGGTGGCGTCGTTGTCGCTTTTCGGCGCGATGTTGGTGGTATTAGCGTTCTTCGTTTCGTCGCACGAGACCATTTGAGCGAGGAGGTCTTCTCCGAACGAAGGTTCGGGCAGCAGTTCCGAAATTCGGCCGCGAAGAGCGCTCATGGCCGCCCTATTACCGCCGGCACAGGTCCGGTTCCACTCGTCCACAAGACCGGATAGCGCTTTCCGGTATTCACTCCTTACATACGCCAGCGCGGTCGTGCTTCCCTTATCCTTTGCTTCGGCGAGGCGGTTATAATCGGCGGCTGCTTCCTTGAAATGTTGGGCGTCGAAAGCGCGTTGCCAATCGATCAGTGATCGATCCTGTCCCACTTGGATTTTGCCCCGGGTAAGGTCAGCGTATTCGCGA
>DATEPX010000103.1:0-18217 GCA_035272945.1 Terriglobales bacterium | reverse complement strand
AAGAAGGGAATGCAATCTCCTTCATCAACTACCAACCGCGTAGCTTCGAAGAAAACGAAGCCGCCAAGGATGAGCTGCACAGAATCGTGGCCCGGAACCATGGGGGCTTCGATCCCACGGGCAAGGACATCTGGGAAGAGTGGGACACGGTGAAGAATCAGAAGACCATGGGCAAGATCTTCAGCGCCATGGACTGGTTCCTGGGAGGCGTGGGGCTGGTCACGCTGGGTCTGGGCGCCATTGGGATCATCAACATCATGCTGGTAGCCGTCTCAGAACGCACTCGCGAGATCGGTCTTCGTAAGGCTCTGGGTGCCACCCGCCGCAACATCCTGTTCCAGTTCTTCCTCGAGGGTGCCTTCCTGACCGTGCTGAGCGGCGGCATAGGAGTAGGCGGGGCGATGCTGATCATCCGCCTGCTCTCGGGAGTGCAACTCCCGCAGGGCTTTGACAGCCCCAAGATCGTGCCCGTCTCGGCGGTCGGCGCGGTGCTCTCTTTGGCGCTCGCGGGAATTGCAGCTGGTTTGTATCCCGCGCGTAAGGCCGCCATGCTGGAGCCGGTCGAAGCTCTGCGCCAGGAGTGACCTATGACAAGTGATCTGCTGAAGGAAGCTTACGGTGCGATGCAACACAATCGGCGGCGCACTACCCTCACTATGCTGGGAATGGCATGGGGCATTGCTACCGTCGTAATCCTGCTGGCCTTCGGCTCAGGATTCGAACGTGCCATCAACATGATTTTCAGTTCGTGGGGCACTGACGTTATCGGTGTGTTCCCTGGGCGCACTTCGCTGCAAGCTGGCGGCGCCAAGGCGGGGACGCAAGTCCGGCTCAAGCTCGCGGATGTCGAGTACATCCGGAACGAAGTTCCCATGATCAAGGGAGTGACCCCGATTTTCGACAAGCAGGGCGTGTCCATCCAGCACGACACCCGCACCTTTACGAATCTGTTCCTGACCGGTGTTTATCCCGTGTATCAGCGGATTCGTCGCTTTGACGTGGCCACGGGACGCGGCCTGAGTGAGCAAGACGAGATCGAACATGCGCGGGTGGCGGTCATTGGCGACGAAGCCAAACGACGCTTGTTCTCCGGCGAGCAAGCCGAGGGGCAGAGCATTCGCATCAACGGAGTGAGCTTCCAGGTCGTGGGAATTTACAAGCATAAAGTACAGGGCGGCGACAATAACGACAACAGCATGGTTGTCATCCCTTTTACGGCCATGGGCGATCTCTACGACACTCAGTACCTCACCGGCATGTTCATGGATTACGAAGGCCAAAATCACCAGCAACTGGCCCGCGTGGTGCGTGCTGTTCTTGCCCGGCATCACAATTTCCGCGCTGACGATCGCCGGGCCGTCTTCATCGCCGATTTCAAGGAAGATTTCGACGACTTTCGCGTGGTGACCGCTGCGCTGAAAGTTCTGCTCGCCTTCATCGGGGCTCTCACGCTGGGGATTGGCGGGATCGGGCTGATGAACATCATGCTGGTCTCAGTACAGCAGCGCACTCGGGAAATCGGGGTGGAGAAGGCGCTGGGTGCTCACAAGGGGCACATCCTTCTCCAGTTTCTCTCTGAGGCCCTGGCTATCACCTTCAGTGGAGGACTGGCGGGAGTCGCAATCGCTTACCTGATTTCGTGGAGCGTTGGCTCGCTGACCCTGATGAGCGCTTTCGGTGAGAATCTGCAGGCCGGCGACATTCACCTGCACATCAACATAAGCAGTCTGCTGGTGGCCACTGTGATCTTGGGCGTGGTGGGAATCGTTAGCGGCATGCTACCGGCATTGCGAGCCGCGCGCCTGGACCCAATTGAGAGCCTGCGCTATGAGTGACGTATGGCGGCTAGACACTCTTACCCAACTGCTTACCCGCAAATAAGATTCCCCTTCGGCCAAGAAGCGGATTACCAGGTAAGCAAATGATTCTTCGACGTATTCCCACTCCGCGAACCGGTTTACCTACTCGTCAATTGCATGGCTTCCGACAATCCGGAAGGGTTGGTTCCGAAATATCGGCATGGCCGACCCAAAGGACTGGAGAGAGATCTACGAGGCCGTCCAATTGGCGCTTGACCAGAATCCGCACGACGACAAGGAGCGGAGGCGCTGGAGGAAGCCCTCAGGGCCCCTTTGGGTGCTCGAGCAAGGCACTCGTAAGCCGAGGATTCAGTAAATCATGGTAATCACGGGACGGGGCTGGCCGGCTTACCTGGACAGGACTACGGCACGCTGCCTTTGAGGATTGTCCGTCTGGCCGGCTTCGCAGGGCGTCTACTGAAGCCACTTCCTGCGGCCTGTAGCGGTTGGCGGATTGCTGCCGAGCTGCTCGAAGATTGCGTCCGTCAGTTGCTCCTGGCGGAGGGGAAGTTCCCGGTTAATTTCGGCCACAATATCAGACAAATTCTCAGGGTTCTCCTCAAAAGCCGCCTTGATGCAGAGCTCTCGCCAGCTTGTGATCCCATGCTCATTCACCATGGCAGTTTTGATGACAAAGCGCCACATGGGTTGGCTTGAGAGCCCGGAATTCGTGCTCCGGGCAGACCGGCACCGGGAGGGCTCGGGCTTGTGTCTGCCAGGAGGTTCTGGTCTCAGAAGTTGCGTGTCGCGCGGAAAGGAATTATGACCACCGCTTCCAGGTCAACTGGGCTGCCGTTCTTCGTGGCGGGACGGAATCGCCACCCGGTAAGCGCGGTGCGTGCATAGGAATCGAGCCGCTCATCCGGGCTGTTGAGCACGCGGACGCCGCCCACTGTGCCATCGCTGCGAATCACAGCGTACAGCGTCACCGTGCCGTGCACGTTCTGCCGCATCAGTTCGAGCGGGTAACCCGGATCGACTTTGTGGGTGGCCTCCGGGGCCGTGAGATCACCCTCCCTATCGTCCCCTCTAAGCTCAGCAAAGCGAATAATCCAACTTCCGCCCCCGGAATTTAGGTTGGGCATGTTCAGAATCATGGAATAGAACTTGCGTGCCCCGAAAACTTGGCGCTCCAGTTCGGTCGGCAGACTGGTTGTGCTCAGCATCCGCCGAGGCGTAACCCGCACGGGCAGAGCGTCGGCCATGAGTGTGTTTGGCGCACTCGCCGAAGCACTGCCGTCACCTGCTCCGCCATTAGAGGAACCCCTGGGGTCCCCGGCGACGGTCGAAGCCGGACGATTCCTCGGGCCTGGGCCGACAACGATGCCGGGTGGCAGGCTGCTGTTCGTGGCGCTGCCCGCTCCTCCATTTTCGTTTCCATGACCGCCGCTGTGTCCCAGCCCATGTGCATCAGCCGAGATGTCTGGCGTACCGGGAGCACCGCGTTTGCCTTCCGGAGTTGCCGAAAAAGCTCCGCGGCGGTTGCCCACAACCGGTACCGGCGGAGGGCCGGCAATGGGATGAATACCCAAAGCGATCAGACGCCCAGCGCCAGAAGTGCCGGCTGCTCCCGGTATCGAAGGTGGAGGGGGCACAACTTGCGCAGTCGCCGTGGTCAATGAGTTCGTAGCGCGTAGACCTCCGCCTTGTGTGCCCTCGACCGACGGAGGCGGTGGAACAACCTGCGCCGCGCTGCCCAGAGCAGCCTGGGTCAAAGTCTGTTCCAGGGTGGACAGCGCACGCTGCGTGTCCATCGGCAATTCAGGCGCGGGGGCAACCACTTCGCTGCGTCCGATATTCATGTCGCGGACTCTGCGAATCGTGCCTTGGACAGCCGGCGGCGGTTCAATGACTGCTGCCAACGGTGCAATGGATTTACGCGAGGTCGCGGCAGCCATATCCGGCGGCGGCGCAATCGCCGACTCGGGCAGATCCGTGTGTGTGCGGTATGCTCTAATCTGATTTACATCCGGAGGCGGTGCAACAACCGGTGTGGCCAGTGTCGGGCTCACCAGCTGAGATCGGTTTGTGGCCGAGAGGGGTACGGCTGGACTGGCGGAATGCCAGGCTACGATATTCGGCAAAGGAATCTCGTGGGTCAAGTTGACCTTAGGCGGGGTGACAACGGTCTGTGTACGGTTGTCCGCCTCGGGCGGGACCGAGATAATGGGCTGGCGCGCTAATTCCGGCTTTCCCGTTTGCGGCACTCGCGCCGGAAAACTACCGGTGTCCAAGGGCGGAAGATATTCCGAGGGTGTGTAGTAGATCACGTCTGACGGGTTGAAAACGGTACGCGGCAAAGCCTGCGTCTGCAACGCCACCCCTTGCCCAAAGGCCCATATCGCAGCGCCCGCCAACAGATGCCAAAGCACGGACTCCAGGAACGGCCACCACAGGGAGCGAGAGGGAACGAATACGTCGGGCCAGAACGGCGCAGGGCGTGAAGTGACGGGAACTCGCGGTGGACGACGAAAGGACAGCAGATCGCCCAGGTTACGCAGGAAAACCCGGTGCGCCGGATCCAATTCGACCAGCAGGCGAGGTGGGGCCACCGGTCGAGCGTGTGGGTTCATTGCAGAAGGTAAGACCCCCGATCGCTTATTCATGAAGACTCACTACGAAGGGCGGCAACGCTTGATTTCTGATTATAGCCCAGAGTTGCTGCCGACTGCCGCCGCATCCCGCTTGCAATGGCATGAGTCCTACATGTAGTACGATGGAGTGAATTGGAGACGTGATGCCGAGAATCCTTGCTGCAACCTTCCTTTCCTTATGCCTTTTCTCAACGCTGGCAGCCGGACAACAGAAGTCCCAGGACAGCTCTAAGACCAGCGCGCCGGCTAAGGCGGCGGATGACTATTCAGGCATGTACAGTTTCCTTCGGGAGGGCGAGTTTGTGCAGGTGACTGTCGAGGATCAGGGAAAAGTCACTGGATTTGTTTCCCGCTATGGCGACCTGGATAGCGACAAAGGCGCTTTCCTCGATCAATTCTTCAAGACCGGAAAGCTCGATGGAAGCAAACTAACCTTCACTACTGAAACCGTGCACGGCGTCTGGTTCGAATTCAAGGGAAGCGTAGATCGCGGCTCGGGAAAAAATCCAGGCGATGAAGCCTACTACGTTTTGAATGGCACCCTCACCCAATACACCACAGACGCGAGCAAGAGAGTCTCGTCAAAATCGACTGACGTTTCCTTCAAGCTGTTTCCTCAGGACATGACCCCGGCTCCGGAACCCAGAGATTAGGACTCGCAAGAGCCCAGTTCCCGTCTCGCCATCCCCGAATTCCCCATCTCGTGATCCCCGAATTCCCCATGTCGTCATCCTGAGCAGCCGTAGTCTGCGAAGGACCTGTGGTGTGCACAACCGACAGACTTGGCGACTGCGTGCTGCATAGTTCGCCAAGCCGCGCCTGGCTCAGGATAACGACATCAGGACGGTCTTCCGTTCAGGCCAGCTTGGTGCCGCCGGAGGTGCGGCGGGCGTCGGCCATTTTCTTCTGCAGCCAGTCGGTGTGGCCGCTCTCGAAATCCACAAATTCCCGGTAAAGCGCCTTCAGGTCCGCATCTTCTGTGATTTCACTTAGGCGCGTGTAATAGCGAAGGGCTCCCTGCTCGGCGGTGACGGCGATTTCCAACGCCATCTCCCGCGGCGAGCGGCCCACCTTCAGCTTGCTGATGGTAAATATCTCGCCGTTTTCCAGGCGTGGCACTTCGATGAAATCCCGAATGTCGTCCTCCGTTACCGCGCAGGGACGGGTTCCGAATCTGTCGAAATAACGCTTCTGGAGCTCGGTGCCGTGCTGGCGCTCTTCGTTGGCCATATCCCAGAAGGTGCTGGCGATCTCCAGCGATTCCGGATCGTGGAACTCGGAAAACATCTCAGCAAACTGGTGATAGATCTCGGCGTTGCGCTCCTCGATGAAAATGGCTACGTGCAGTGCTTCCTGCGGCGTAAGCGAGGCGAAGTCGCGTTTCATTGCGTGGCTCCTAGGTGGACCACATTTGTTGTTCTCAGCATACCTGTTTATGGACGATTTTTATACGCGCACGAGGTGACCGGAGGCAGGAATTCCCGAATTGGACCGGCTGGGAACCCCGGCGCAGGCTAAGACTGGCGCCTTAGGGCGTCTCGCTTAGTTGGCCGTGCTGCTTGGCGGCCGCTGGGGAAGCGTGGCCGGCTTTTCGCGCACGTTCCCGTTCGATGCGTTGGATGCTGGAACGTAACCAGTTTTTTAGAGCTTCTTCCAATTCCAGCAGGTTGCAGGTACGTTCCATCGTGTCCACAGTCTCGCCATTGTCATTTAACGGAATATGGTGACAGGGGACGTTTTCTGCTTGGGCCTCGCTCGGCACAAAGTCGGTAAGAAAGCACGCGCTGCATGGATGTGGACGTTCGGGATCGTTGAAGTTCAGACACGTCAGCGAGTCTTGGAAAACGGACGTAGGTTTCCAGGGGGTGCGTACGGAGCGTCCATAGCCACCCTGCTCCAGAAAGCTGAGTTCGAACTTGAGGACTTCCAGGATGTCACGTTTGTCGTCCGACATAGGGCACCTCCAGGAATGGCTCCCGTGCGGGTACGCACGATCCCCACTTCCATCCGCGGCAAGCCTATTGTCGGAGATCGGGCAACCCAAGCGCTGTGACCCGCCTCACCTGCTTTTGTGACACTCATCACCGAAGCTCTTGCCGTCGGGATCCTAGACTACGCCCACAAGAAAGACCCGGAGTGCTGCGGGTCCCCAGGAGGTCACCCCCATTCGTGACGTGTTTCACAGCCGGGTGGGGTGCGGAATGGTAGGTTCGGAGACAGGGAGGCTTGCCATGCAGAAGAGTTACACCTACAGCGCTCACGCCCATTGGACGATGCACAAGCGCGGCATCCTGGAAGCTCCGGAAATTCCGCGCACCATTAATTTTGCGGCGCCTCCGGAATTCGGCGGCGAGCCCGGCTTGTGGACGCCAGAAAACCTGCTGCTGGGCGCGGTGGTCACCTGTTACGTGGCGACCTTTCGCGCGATCGCGGAGGCCTCGAAATTATTCCTCAGCGGCATGGACGTGTTCGTGGAAGGCGCCATCGAGAAACAGGAGGGCGGTTTCCGCTTCACCCGCATCTTACTCGGGCCCGTGGTCACGATCGAGCGGGAAGAGGATCGCGAGCGCACCCAAAAGCTGATTGAAAAGGCCGAGCGAGCATGCCTGATCTCGCGCTCCTTGTCCTGCGCGATTTCGGTGGAAGCGACAATTAAGCTGGAAGAACCTGTCGCGGCCGAGTAGGTTCACCCCATTCCTGGCTGCACTCGGGCGAATTCCCAGCAATCGTTATTGCTGCAGACCAGCCCATTAGCTGTTCTCGTCGGACTCGAATTGATACCTCGGGTCGAATTTGAGCATAATGATCGTTCTTGATTACACAAACAAAAGTAAGACGCGACCCTCGGAAGGTTCTGCAGATCAGGATTGCCGTCGCGGCGGTCGCGCTATTCAGCCTCCTCTCGACGGGCTGGTTCGTGTTCGAGCCAGTGAAACAATTTCAACCTGCAGGAACCCCCCTCCCGGAGTACGACAAAAGGTTTGAGGAGTTGCGCAAACGCCTGCCCCCGCACGGAGTAGTGGGGTATCTAGGCATCGGCTGGGACAGCGGCTATCAACTCCCCGCTTACTACGCGACCCAATACGCTCTGGCGCCCGTGGTGGTAGAAAATTCTCTCCAGCCCGAACTCGTCGTAGGAAACTTCGCTACCCCCCCGGCTCCGGCTACAACTACCTGGCCAGCCAACCTGCTCCCCATCCAGAATTTCGGCAATGGCGTGGTGCTGTTCGCCAAAAGGCATAACTAGATGGCCGGACTGGCTGGGGCGGTCCTCTGTGCGGCAACGGGCTTTGTCCTGATTTCCTTGGCTTGGCCGAAGGGATCCTGGTTCAAATCGGAGCTTCTCCTGAAGCTCTCGCTTGGCGTAGGGTGCGGGCTGGGACTTTTCTCTTTTCTATACTTGCTCTCTCTAGTGTTCTCTGTTCCTGCGAAAACACTCGCCGCGACGGAAGTTGTGATTTTCGTCCTGCTGTCAATTCTGCTATGGATTCGCGGCCATAACCTTCACGATCAAAAGCTGCTCCAATACACTGCCGACATGTCCAGCGGTCTCCTTGGGCAGACTTTGCGGGCAAGTTTTGTGGTGACCTTGATCGGCGCACTGCACAGATGCCTGAAGGAGCTGGCTACGAACCCGCAGGGCATTGGCTGGGACGCGTTTGCCATCTGGAACCTGCACGCTCGTTTCTTGTTTCGTGGTGGAGAGCACTGGAAGGATGGTTTCTCCAGTCTGATCCCCTGGTTTCATCCGGATTATCCCCTATTCCTTCCAGGGAGCGTCGCCCACTTCTGGAGTTACCTGGGACGTGAGACAACGGCCGTTCCGGCCACACTCGCATTCGCTTTTACGTTCAGCACAGTGGCGCTGCTGTTCTCTGCTGTTGCCGTTCTGCGAGGGCGAAACCACGGTTTACTGGCGGGCTTGATGTTGCTGGGAACGCCTTCTTTCCTGAGGCAGGGAGTGTCGCAGTACGCCGACATACCGCTCAGTTTCTTTCTTCTCGCGGCGATTGCGCTGCTGGTTCTCGCCGATCGGGTTCCCGAGTCCAATTTCTCGCTGCTGGTACTTTCAGGTTTCATGGCGGGGTGCGCTGCCTGGACAAAAAATGAGGGATTGCTCTTCTTAACTGCGTTCGTGGTGACGCGGCTGGGGATTTTATTGCGTCGCGAGAACTGGGCAGCCTGCTTGCGTCAAATGGCGCCGCTGGCCGCCACGATCATTCCCATTCTCCTGTTAATCGCGTATTTCAAACTTTCGGTCGCTGGTCCTCAAGAACTATTCTCCAGCCCCCACGACATGCTGCAGAAAGCTATCGATCCTCACCGATACTGGATGATCGTGCGATGGTTTCTCAAAGATTCCCTTCGTTTTGGCGGTTGGCTTTTGATCCCCGGGACTCTCGTGGTCATTGCTTACGCGATGATTTTGGGGAAAGACACAGACGCAACTTCTCGTGCCGCTAGGGCGACTTCAGTTTGTGCGTTGGTTTTGACCGCGATGGGATATTTTGCCATCTACGTGATTACTCCTTACGATCTGCGATGGCATCTGATGTGGTCGCTGGATCGGCTGCTTATGCAACTCTGGCCGAGCGTGCTTTTTCTCGTATTCGTTTCAGTACGGGCTCCCGAATCAGCAATGCGCCTGCGAAGTCCTGAGCCGGAGCACGTCTGAATGAACGATACCTGGCGGAAAGACGTGGGTATCTACGCGCGTTCCGCCCTTATCGCTGTTGTGGTGTTTATTTCTTACGCCTACTTTTATCAAGCAGGTGGCTGGAATCAGAATTCACGATTCGACCTGGTTCGCGCCATGCTGGACCAGCACACGTTACGGATCGACTCCTATCATTCCAACACCGAAGACAAGGCGCTGTTCCAGGGACACTATTACTCCGACAAGGCTCCCGGAGTGGTTCTTCTGGCGGTGCCGGCGGTCGCCTCGATTAGACCGCTTCTGCGCTGGGCGGGCGGCGACCCTTTGTCGCCTCGAGGTCTGGTGGCCGAATCGTATTTCGCCACAATTCTGGCCGTCGCTTTGCCGGCGGCGCTTTCGGCTGCATGTATGTTTCTGCTGGCCTTGCGACTGGGCTCAACCGCCGGAGGTGCCGCTTTCGCCGCCCTCTCCCTGGGATTGGCAACACCCGTCTGGGCATGGGCAACCATTTTCTTCGCTCACGCGCTAGTGGGAGCGTGTCTTCTCTGTTCCTTTGGAGCCGCAATCGAAGTGGGCCGGGACACGGCCGCTGGCAAAGAACTGGTTTGGGGGCTCGGGGTCGGGCTCGCGGCCGGATGGGCCACAGTATCGGAATATCCGGCAGCACCTGCCTCGGTAATGTTGGCAGTTCTGGCCCTGGCTCAAGCGTGGCCTCGCGGATGGCCCAGCCGCTGGCGCGTAGCTGGCGGCGTGGCTATCGGAGCCGGTGCATGCCTGTTGGTTTTGATGATCTACCAGTACGCTGCCTTTGGCTCGCCCTTCCAGCTTAGCTACACCCACTACGAATCAGGCGCTTTTCCATGGATGAGAAAGGGCTTTTTGGGGCTCACCTTTCCGAGACTCGATGTCATGTTCAAACTGCTATTTAGTCTCCGGATCGGATTGTTTCTGCTTGCTCCCGTCACGATCGCGGGTGTGTTTGGTCTTCGACAGCTGTGGAAGCCGGGGCGTACACGAAATCTCGCCGCCACAGCTGGGGGAATTGCTATCTACTACTGGCTGTTTAATGCGTCATTTTCCGGATGGCATGCTGGCTGGACCTATGGCCCGCGCTACATGGGCGCAGCCGTCCCGCTGCTGTGCGTCGGTTTGGGACTCGTATGGACGCGGGCGTCGCGGCCTTGGCGGTGGGTGCTGGGCAGTCTTGCGATCTGGGGAACGGCCTTGTCGCTAATGGCAGTGTCAACGACTGCGCAGCCGCCGCAAAACCTCCGCATTCCCGTCGCGCAACTCATTTGGCCGTCATTCTGGTCCGGGCAGTTGGCTGTCAACCAAGTTTCGATGCTGACGGCGGAAGAGAGCAACCGCGCCGCGAGTGGTTCTTTTAACCTGGGACAGCTTCTCGGATTGCACGGCCTGGCCAGCCTCGTACCATTGTTCGTGATCTGGTGCGCCGCCGCAGTTGTCTGGATGAAGATCCACCAGTCACATCAAAAAGCTCAGACGGCGTTGACGATCAGCTGATTTCGATCGCGGTGAGCTTGGGCCTTCTGTATTCTCGCCAGCGCGATGACCATTCCCATGAACAACCACGCAACCGCCACCACCTCGCTGTCGGCTAAGGTGTAGTTCACCGCAGAAGCGACCACGAATATGATGGTGCCCGCGAAAATTCCTAGCAGGGTACCGCGGGCGAATGGTTCCCAAGGTTGCGATTCTTTCTGGGATCGGTTGAGGAACGATAGATATCCGCCCAGCAGCCAAAGCCATGCGGCCAGACAGGGCAAACCGCAATCGACGGCCAGTTGCACGTACGTGGAATGAAAGTGTGCCCGGAAGTTGAACTCTCTGAACGCCCGAATGTGCCACTGTTCGCCGTATTGGTCAACGCTATCCGGCCCGACTCCAAAGAATGGGTGATGCGGAATAATCTTGAGAGCATCTTTCCACATCGCAACGCGATATTGATCTCCGGCTGACAGCCACACCGGCCCGCGTTCCTTTCTCACCCAAACGATGGTTACCATGACGCAAAGTCCAAGTCCAAGGATAGCGGTAGTCCGAAGCCTGCGCTGAATCAGCCAAACCTGCAAGGCACAACCGAGAAACAGCCCAATGATGTAAGCCCGCGTCACGGTCGCAAACAGTGCGGCCACCAGCAGGATGAAGACTACTCCCAGGATAAAACGCGACCTGTTAGTTGGGATCGTAACTAATAATCCAAAGGCCAAGGATGCCAATAGCGTCATCACTCCGGCGTATCGAACAAAATGGTCCAGATGCCCGGTTGCCCGCTGCGGCCGGCCTCGCTGGACCTTGCTTTCCGGCAAACTCAGCCATTGTTCGAGGTCCTTCCGCTCAATCACAAAATCAAAATATGTTGTCAGGGGAGCGATTGGAGCCTGTCGTGCAACATGCAGTTTTAGTGACCTGTCGGCATGCGTCAATTCAAGTGCCGACTTCCATTGTTGGAGCGAGCGGGTTTTATGTCGGTTGACGAGTTGTATGAGATCGCCTGAACGAATCCCGTCTCGGAACAGTAGGGAATCAGGCGGGACTGCAACCAGTCGCGTGCCTATGCCGTAAGCGTACTGCCAGCCTGTGCGCAATGCACTCAGGGTTCCCGAGAGGAGAACGAGGAAGACCAGGATTTTGAGTTGCCAGGAGGTCTTAACATTCTGAGCAACCACAAAGGCAAGCGGCAGAAGGGCATAAGAGCCGATTCTCTCCCAGCTCAGGAGCGGCGCGAAGGACAAGGCTGAGGCAACGCCGGCCGTGACTAGGAAGAGTAAAGAGGGCAATACCAGAGGCGGTGATGGATACTCTCTGCCGCGGATAAGCAGTTTGGACAGCCACAGTAGGAGAGCAATGGCAAACGCAAACGTCGTCAAATTGATATATTGCGGGGCGGAGAAGGCAATCACGCATAGGCAGACAAAAAGCGCACGATCGAGCCGGGCTGTTGTCCTGGAACCAATAGCGTTCCCAAGGCTCCTGGGTGATGCGAAGTCTATCGATTTGTCTTCACAACTTACTTGCGACAAGGCCAAGCGTCCGTCTCCAGATGTCGCGACGAATTATTCTACAGGTCTGGACCGAATTCAGCATGGACAAGAGCTTCGCAGGGCGCATTTTGACTTGTAGAGTTTGGAAAATCTGCAAGAATTCCAGCACACAAGATGACGGACAGCCTTACCAATGAGAGAAAGACGTCACCTCGAATGCAAGCCCACGCCCGGCGATGGCTATTGCCGGGCTTTCTCCTGTTGGCTTACGTCCTGCAGTGCGCGTGGTTTATCCGCACGCAGTCACTGACCTACGACGAGCCGCCGCACATCCGTGCGGGGTTGGAGGCGTGGCGCAATCACCGCTTCGAAGTGTGGAACGACCATCCGCCATTGGCACGGTTGTTGTGCACCCTGCCCTTGATCGACACTCGATGGCAAATTGACGTCGAGTCTGAAGCGAATGGAGGGTGGCACGTTCCTCGGATTGCGCCTGATCCCGAGTCGCTCGCCCATCGCGCGCGCAGCATGAATGTCTTGCTGGGAGTGATCCTGGCAATCCTGGTTTGGTCCACAGCGCGACAAATGTTCTCCTTGGGAGCGGCCAATCTGGCCTTGGGACTTTTTGCCTTCTCGCCCCCGATTATCGCGCACTTCTCCCTGGCCACGACCGATGGTGCCGCCGCACTTTTTGTCTTTGCTGTCGCTGCTGGGCTGGTTCGCTGGAAAAAGCAAACATCAATGCTGCGCAGCGTAGTGTTCGGGGTGCTGCTTGGACTGCTCCTCCTGGCCAAGTTTTCCACGCCGCCGATCTTTGTACTCGCGACGGCCTGGGTGCTGGTACTGACTCCGGATGGTTTCTGCATCAATCCACGGAGATGGAACTGGACAAAAGCTTGCGTCGCCCTTCTGATTGCCATCTTGATTTTGTGGGCAGGTTATTTCTGTCACATTTCTCATGTGTTCATCAAGGACGGAGAATTGACCGCCACTTTTCCCAATCGTGCTTCCTATGTTCACAAAGTACGTTCCACCAACTTAAACGTCGCTGTCCCTCTTGCGGCGGGGGAATATGTGCAAGGCCTCTATCAGGTTTTTCAGCACAACAAGAGGGGGCATCCAGCATTTTTTCTGGGGCAGGTTTCGGCACGCGGCGGCTTCAGGTTGTTTTATCCGACTGCGGTGTTGCTGAAATGGCCGATTATCGCTCTGATTCTGTTCGTTCTGGGGCTCGTCCTCTTGCTGCGGCGTGTGATTCCCGTGCCGGACGGCTTGTGGGTGATAAGCACCTTTCCGGCCGTCTATTTTGCTCTGGCGATGGTGTCGCGTCTCAATTTGGGGGAGCGGCACGTTCTGCCCGTGTATCCCTTCATGCTGCTATTTGCAGGAGCGACGTGGGAGGCCGCCAAGGTCCGCGGTCTAGCGAAGGCGACCTTAATCCTTACGGTGCTGTTGCAACTCGGCGATGCGTTCCGGAATGCGCCTGATTATCTCACTTACTTCAATTTTTTCGCGCCGCCATCGAAGAGCTACAGGCTGCTTACCGACAGCAACCTCGATTGGGGACAAGGCCTGCTGGCGGTCCGCGACTACGAGACCAGCCATCCGGGCGAGCCAATCTCGCTGGCATACGCCGGCAGCATGGATCCGCGGGTGTATGGCATCCACGCGCGTCTCTTGTCCGAGGGAGAGCGGGCAACGGGCACGATCATCGTGGGCGCTACAGTCTTGTCAGGACAGTACCTCAACCATCCGGATAGCTATCATTGGCTGCTGCAGTATCCGCGCACGAACATCCTGGCGCACTCGATGTACGTCTTTCAGGTGCCCGCAGCCGATGCGAAAACCGATGGGCGGTGAGGTTTCCGGTGGTTTACTCCGGCTCTCGCACCGTGAGCACTGGGCAGGCTGCCTTGCTGATGACTTCCGAGGAGGTTCTCCACGGGCGACGGCCTCCCATGGTGGGAGATTGACGTACGCCGAGCACGATCAGGTCGGGGCTCTGCTTCGCCGCGACTTCAAGGATGCGCGCCGGAGGAGTTCCCAATCCCACCACGAAATCCGGTTCAAATTGCAGAGCGGCGTCCTCGGGAACCAGTTTCCGTAATCGTTCTTTGGCGTCTTCGAGCAGGCCCGTCTTCTGCCAGCGCGATTCGCCGACGGAGTCTTGGATGACGTGCAGCAGCGTCAGGTGAGCCTGGTATTGCTGCGCAAAAGACAAAGCATAGGACACGGCATGAAGAGAGTGCGCACTGAATGTGGCGGCTGCCAGAATACGGCCTAGACCGGAGTTTTCAATTGGTTCTCCGGGGAAGTTTGGCCCGACCGTAATGACTGGGCAACTTGCCTGCCGAAAGATGACCTCGGCCGTCGAACCTAAGAACACTTTACTCAATCCGGTTCGTCCACGAGTCCCTAATACGATCAGATCAATCTCATGCTCTTGGATCATAGGGGCTAGAGTTTCCCAAATGCCGCCGGGCGCGACCAGCAGTTTATGGGGAACATCCCGCAGGTGGCCGGAAACCAGCAGGTCTGTTGTCAGATGGTGCCCCTCCCGCCAGGCCTGATCTAGGGCGCTTCCGGGTTCGATGGATTCTCCTGGACGTAGCGGATTGCCCCCCACAATATGCGCAAGGTAGAGAGTCGCGCCGTAACGCCGCGCTAGCGAAAGCGCATAAAACAATGCGACACGGGAGGCGGAAGAAAAATCAGTCGGGACAAAGATATTCCTAAGCGTGATGCGCGCCTGTGTGTCGCCCCTTTCCACCTCAGGCCTCCAACGCAAAAAACACCGAACGCGTGCCGGACCAAACTGAAGAAATACCCGAGCAATTCTTCGATCATTATATTTTATGTTGAATCGGTCTCATGTGCCGGATAAGCTGTGCAGCGAAAAAGAGGGACGTGTGTCTTACTGACCGGCGCGGACGGGTGAAATGAAGAGGCGGGCCGCGCTCTTGCTACGGGCTTCCGATTTGTCCTCGAAGGCAAACCCGCCATTGTGGACCGAGGATTCTGCATCTGCCAAAGCAGCAGCCAATCCGCGAATGGAGCGGCTGAGTTCGCTGTCCTGAAACATCACCGGCTCGCCCTTGTCGATACCCGCGGCTACCGAATGGTAATGATTGGGAACTTTCCATAGGACTTTACAGGTGGTTGCTTTCTGCATGTCTTCGTCACTAAACCCGGGAATCTTTTTGAAGCGGTTGAGTACGAGGCGAACCTTGTCTCGGCTGCCGGTTTCATCCAGCCAGGTATGCATTCGGCCTGCGCTCCACAACGCCACCACATCGGTTTGCGCGACCAGCATGACCTGGTGAGACAGTTCGCCAAGCATTCGACTGATCTCATCGATCCGGCTGGAGCAATCCACCACCACGTAGCGATAGTGACTGACAAGCAGGTCGAATAAGCGCGCCAACTCCGCGCCCGTCGGTGCCAAGGTAGCCACCTGCGGCGTCCCGGCAAGTAAATGGAGGTCCCTTTTGCAAACCGTTATGAACCCCTTCAGCAAGGCGGCATCCATGCGATGCATATTCTGCAAAGCATCGGCTAGACCGAATACAGGACGCACATTCAGATGAAGCGCGGCGTGTCCCAGAGAAGCAAAATCCACTAGTGCGGCCGCACCGTGATTCTCCTGGAGCGCAATGGCTGTGTTGACCGCGATCGTGGTCGCACCCGATCCTCCCTTGGCGTTCATGAAGGTGAACACCCGCGCCCGGCCGGCGGCATTCACTCGACGTGTGTTAGAGGAGGCGAAACGCATCAAGGCGTCTTGCAGGGAAGTGGAATCACCCACTCTTTCCAGGTATTCGCAGGCGCCAGAGCGCATCACCGCAACAATACTCTGGGGGTCGTTCAGTTCACCCACGGCAAAGACGCCAAGGTCGTTAGTATTGGATTTGAGCAGTTCAATAAAACTGGCGCCCCGCTGAGTGTGTTGCGGATCGATATCCACCAGGACAACTTCGGCGCGCAGGTCCTGGATCTGGCGCAAAACCGGGTCAGTAGAGGTCGCAGCGAAACCGGCATGGCTGAAAACGGTACGGCCCAGAGTCGTGCCTTCCACACGATGCTGCAGCATCACAAGGCGGTCTCGGTCTTCGGATAGCAGGGCGACGGCTATGCTCTGCATGGCCCGTTCCTCAATTCTGTCCCTAGATGTTGGCATGTTACGAAGATAATCTGGCCGCGGCCAAGTGACGTCAGTAACCCCGGGGTCCCAGCCGTCTACCGTCCGGCAGAGGCTGGCATCGAAGGGCGAGTGCAGCAGCTGTGGGTGCCGCTACCTGGAAATATTCTAAGCGAAGCGGGCTGGCTTGGTAAAGAACCTAGAGGTCGAAAAGTTCGAAAAACGGAAGAGCCAGACTCGCGTGCCAAAGCGGCTCTTTGGGCGGTGGAAAACCCTTGTTCCAAAATCAGAACAGGGTCATAATGAAATGCTATTCGTATCCGGCCAATTTGCCAGCGTACCTCTTTGGAAATATTTTTCCGCCGAAAACTGCTCGGAGAGAAGGCTTTGTCCGATCAGAGGATGTGATAGGTTTCCGACACTTTCAAGGAGAATGCAATGGTCTCTCCGGGCCTACATTTGCGCACGCTTCGCGAGCAACTAGGCTTAACCATGAGGGACGTCGAAATTGCCAGCGCTGCGCTCGCTGCTAAGCATGGCAACGACGACTTCTCCGTACCGCTCAGCCGGCTCTCGGATATTGAAACGAAGGGGATCGTTCCCAGCATTTTCCGGCTGTATTCCCTGGCCGTGATCTACCGCTGCGATTTACGCGAGATTCTGTCTTGCTACGGAATCGACATGAACGATGTGGCCTCCGACTTGAATGTGGCGTCCCCTCCCAAATCGCACCGCGCCGACACCCTGCAGAGTGCCATGAATGTGCGCATTCCGGTGCGGCTGGACCCCGGCTTCGATCCGCGCAAGACTGCCAATCTGGGCCGCATGGTGGAGCAGTGGGGACTGGTGCCCTTGGCTTATCTGGCACAGTTTGCGCATGCCAGCTTTACCTACGGGTATATCGGTACCGAAGATTTCTCGATGTACCCTCTGCTGCCGCCCGGCTCATTCATCCAGATCGACGAGACCAAGAGCAAGGTCGTCCAAGGCGTGTGGCGTTCCGAGTATGAGCGCCCCATTTACTTTGTGGAAACGCGCGCCGGTCATACCTGTTGCTGGTGCACGATGCGGGGAGATCACATCGTATTGCAGCCCCATCCCTTGTCGCCGCTCCAAATACGTGTGCTCCGGCATCCACGGGACGCCGAGGTGATTGGCCAGGTAGTGGGCGTGGCTATGAGGTTGGGGGAGTGGCGCGCTGCTGATTTCGTGCCAGAGCCGAAAGAGCGTTCAGCACTGAACTGAAATGACGGCTTGACCCGCCCCCGACCCGGTCAGGCAGCAAATCCGCGGCTTGCCGGCGCAGACTCTCCAGATACACGCAAGGCTCCTTGTCTTTGGCCTGAGAAGATGCTTGCGCATCTTCCATCAGTTTGCTCAGGGGCATACGCAAGATCTCCGAGATGACCATGCCATGAGCCTCGGCCAAAGCCTCTCTTGTGGCTTCCTCCCCGTGTACCCGAACCATGCCCCAGTGAGAATACCCGCCCATACCCCTTAGCCCCGAAAGGTACTCGAGCTTGGTCAGCAAGCCCGGCACCGCGGCCAGTGTGGTCACCAGAAAATCGTCAAGGGCGCTCAATAAAGTCATCGGCGGTTGTTCCAATTTCGGAAACTGGAACAAAAGAACAGAACTTTCCCTCCCCCTCTAGCGAGAGCACATTATCACGCCACGCACTTCAAAAAAAGGGAGATTCACGATGAAAAGAGCAACTCGTTTGCTAGTTATTTTGTTAACGTTAGCGACCTTAACCCCCACCATAGCGCTGGCCGATGGCGGTCCCGGATGCGGTACTATAGTCTGCAAACCGTAGGTGCTGGAACCGTTCCCGGGGGTACATAGGCTGTCGTAGTCAGCAAAGGAGTATATTGGGCTGCGACGGGCTATATGTATCCCCATTCTTTTTTTTGGTACTACCTCTGGATTGCGCCCCATGCCCTGCAAATAGCTGTCGCCGCCTTGA
>DATEPX010000102.1:0-2186 GCA_035272945.1 Terriglobales bacterium | reverse complement strand
ATTGTGAATGAGGGATCTTCCGCCCGGCCCAGATTAAGGAAGGCCACCACGCCGGCGATGGAAATCGCCAGGAGCAGGAACAGGGTGACGGCGCGCTCGCGTACGGCGAGAGCGGAGAGATTGAAACCACTCATTGCCGTTCCCTCCCATTGACGGCCACTCTTGATGCAGCTTCGCTCCCCGTGAGTCGCACGTGCTCGCCTTCTTGTAGCAGATGCGCGCCGAGCGCCACGACGCGATCTCCAAGCTTGAAGTCGCCGACGACCGAAGCCGCTTCGTTGCTGAGTCCGGCGATGTGCACGGCACGCCAGGTGACCTGAGGCGCTTCCCCTTCGACCAGCCATACGCCGGGACCCTTGCCCGGATCGAAGATCGCACCGATCGGTACCTGCAGCGCCGGCGCAGACTGGCCGATCGGAATCTGGATGGAAATGGTCGAGCCGAGCGGCGCGTCTGCTAAACGACCCTCCAGCACGTACCGAGCCTCGAACGTCCGAGTCTGACGATTTGCGGCGTCCGACAACTGGCGAAGTTTCGCAGGGCCCGTCAGCCCGCTTCCATACAAGGTCGCCCGGCCGGTGGATCTCATCGCCGGGCGCAGGGTTTCGGGAAGTTCGATGACCGCCTCGCGGCGTCCGGCATGCGCCACACGGACGACAACCTGGCCGGCAGTGACGACCTGCCCTGGCTCTGCCAGAGTCTCGACCACCACACCGTCCGCATCAGCAAACAGGACAGCGTAGCTCATCTCGTTGCGGGCAACGTCGGCCTGGGCCCTGGCCGCATTGAGCTCCGCTCTTGCCGACTCGGCGGCAGCCTTGGCCTTGTCATAGTCCGATGCCGAAACCGCGCGGGGGGGCAGGAGGTCGCGGTATCGCACCTCGTCCTCCGCGGTCTGGTGCGCGCGCGCCCTTGCGGCGGCAACGGCTTCCTCGTGCGCGCGCATGGCGAGCCTCAGGTCCGTGGGATCGATACGCATGAGCGGCTGGCCGCGCTTGACAGGTTGCCCGGCATCAACCAAGCGTTCCAGGACCTTCCCGGGGACTCGGAACCCCAGGTCGCTCTGCACGCGGGCCGCGACGATGCCGGTGAACGAACGCTCTGACTGGACGGAGATCTCGACAGCCTCTATCCGCACCAGCGGAGGCTGCGTCCGTGGGTCAGTTGAAGAAGTGGCGTCATTGCATGCCGCCAAGACGAAGAGCCACAGACCGATGACGGTAAGGAATGGGACATCACGGCGCTTAAGCATGGAGACCTCCGGGAAAGCGAATACCTCCATTGATGTTCTCGTCATGGCGGACAGATACGGCATAGGTGCCCTTCGGTACGTTCCGAAAAACCAGAGGCACGTAAGGCTGAATCGAGTGAGTTTCATGATGTTCTCCTTGTGAGAGTTGGTAACAACGGAATTAAATGTATTTGTATATGCAAGTACATAATCAAAAAAAAGCCCTACCCTGACGGCACTTCCATTCTATTTGCAGCAAGCTTTCGCAAGAGTGCCGCACCTTCATCACCAATAAGTTTTTGCGTGCGAGTTTGAGCTTTTCGCCAAGACGGACCGATTTGATTCAGTAGGTCACGACCTTGGGCCGTAACCTGTACTGGGAGGCCCCGGCCGTCTTCCCCATCTGCAATCTCTTTGATCCAACCATTGGTCAGCATGATCTTCAGATTCCGAGTCAGCGTGGATGGGTCTAGGTGCAGACCCTTCGCAATCTCGATACGCCGAATGGGGCCAGCCTTTGCCACAAGAACCAGAAGGTTAGTTTGGGTTGCTTTCAGGCCGAATGGACGGAATTCAGCATCGTAGATGCCCGTGAGCACACGATCAAGTTTGCGCACGCGCCCCAGCAGGCACTCACACGCGATCTGATCAATGGTAGCGTTAGCTTGATTCATAGGTTTATGTGTTTCCGTTCTCGTCATGCTGTAATATTGCATATACAAATACATCTTGTCAAGTCCCATCCTGAATTAATTTTTCGTGCTGCTGCTGTCTCCAATTGAACGCGTTTTGAGGCCGATGACCTGCATATCTCACCGCTCCGTGAGGACGGGAAGACCTACGGCACCCCGACGTGGATTTGGTCCGTCGCGGTCGACGATGCGCTCTACGTACGTGCGTACAACGGACGGAAGTCTCGTTGGTACCAGGCTGCGGTGCGGCAGAAGGCGGGGCG
>DATEPX010000101.1:0-2759 GCA_035272945.1 Terriglobales bacterium | reverse complement strand
ACCATAGCTTGAACTTGGGCAGAATCACGGACGTCGCATTCGACGCGCCTGGCGTCGGAACCCTCCGAACACATCTCGCGAACAATCGCGTCCATCATGGGACCGTCGATGTCGGCAATGATAACGCGAGCCTTTTCACGTCCCAGACGGATGGCAATCGCTTTTCCGATTCCTTGTGCGCCCCCTACTACCAGCGCCACCTGGTCGTCGAAGCGCACCGCCCCGTTATTGCCTTCGCCCATCGATTCGTTTCCCCATCTCCATTAAGTTAGGAGCCTGAACTCGGCGAGTCTGTAAGTATCCCCCAATTTTTTGTTGCAGCAGCACGGTCCAACTGCGAGGTTTCGTGCCCGTGGTATTTCAAGACTCTTTCGTAGTTTTCTTATAGCCAGGCCGCCGGGGTCGGTAGCACGATTTATTGGCTTAGAACCATAGACGTCGTAGTTAGAGCTTGTCCCGTATTAGCCTCTTTTTCGTGACGCATGTACTTTTTAATACAAAGTACTTGTCGACTGCCAGAACTCCCCGGGGCGGAGCGCTCATCAACTGATGATTACCGCCCCTTTATCCGTTCATTCTCGGAGCTGCAGTCGCACCTATCCCTGTTCACCAACTGTCTTTCGCGTTGTTCGTGATCGGCGCCGTTCAGCTTGCGTTCGCTAGCGCCCTGGCCTGTTCTCGTGGCAGCCGGGCGATCACCCAGAGATTGTGCGCCAGCACGCTCCATGCCACCTCGCGGTTTTGATTCTCATATCCCTTGCTCAGGAGTGGACTGCCCAAGAATCCATTCTTGAAAATCGAGATGCGCGCCTCGGTCTGTGATCGCCTCTGCTGCAACTCTACGAATTCAGAGTCGTTCATCCTCTTCTTGAGTTCCGTCGGCGACTTCGGACATATCGCGTTATAGATTCCGTCCTTCTCCAACAACGCTCGATTGGGTGCGCTGTCGAAGCCGCGGTCGCCGGAAACCTGCCGAATTGCATCTCCCGCGGACATCTGCTTCATCCGCTCCAAACTGCGGCCCAACATCTTCGTGTCCGCCCGTGGATTGCCGTCCACCAGTTCCCAATCCACAATCACGCCGCTCACCGCCTCGCCCAGCAACAACTGACTGCCGAACTCAACCTCCGCACCCGCCTTGCCACGCACATAGACCGCGGCATGCTCTTCATACAAGCTCAGCATCTTATCCGTGTTCTTTACTTGCCTCTCCCCGATGATCCGCTCGTGGGCCTGGTGAATGGCCTGCGGCAGCCGATCCAACATGGTCGTGATCCGCTGCATAATCTGCCGCGCCTCCCCTTCTTTGAGATCCGTTTCCTGCCAATGCTCCTGCAACAGGTCCCGATGTCGTTCCGCGTGCGCCGCAATGATCTTGCTCAGTTTCTTCATCTCTCGTAGCACCACTTTGCGCGCCCGCTTGGCATCCTTCTTCCGCCGCGCATGCGTCATCTTCATGCACAACTGGTTCATCCGCTTGAGGAATTCCTGCGGCTCCTCCATCCGCACTTTCAAGTTCCGCTTGCGGATCAGTATCGTCGCTTTCATCAACGTGCGCGCCGCGTCTCGCAACAACACCCAATCCACTGGAAAGTGTATGTGCAGTTTGACACACGTGGTGTCCAGAAAGTACGCCTCCAGATCCAGCGCCTCCACCAGTTCCAGCGGCTGCTCGCCCTCGGCCGTATCCTTACTCGCCGCCTCCAGAAGCCTGTCGATCAGCTTCCGCATCTCCGCTTCCGGCAGCCACTGGCTGTAGCGCTGCAGCGCGGTCTTGCCCGGAATGCGCACCACATCAAGCCGGCCCAGCTTACAAAACCACTGCAACAACTCCGATTCCGCCAAGCGGCATCCGAAGTCTCGCAAACTTTCTCCCGTCAGCGTCCGCGCCACATTACACCGCAGCACCTGGGAACAAAGCCGCTGGTAGCTCTCTTGCTCCACCGGGCTCCACTTGTAAAACTGGCGATTTTCCTTTTCCGACGCATGCCGCTCGGCTTGGTTGCGCTGCGCCAACGATAGGCGCTGAAAGGTCTCCTCCACGCGGCTCAGACCAAGCAGTTCATGGATGCGCTCCAACTGCCCTTTCCACTTGCGGTACTCAATGGGACCGAGGACGGTAGAGACATAGCTGGACAGAAACTCTTGTTCCGGAACCAGTGCGGGCAGTAGGGAAAGATCCGGCTGGGTGGGCATGCCAAATTATAAATGCCTTCTTTCCCACAATCAAACAAAATCGTCCATTTATGTTTTGGGTATCGCAAGCCTGCTCATCCGATGAGCCTTGACCCACAAAAATAGGGGACAAGCTCTAGCTAGCTTTGAATGGGAAGTCCACCGTCTTGCTCTCTTTGGCACCGACGGTCACCTGCACATCCTGCGGCGCGTACTTTTCATGCCAGGCCTCGAGCGTATACGTACCGGGCGGCAGACCCTTGATGGTGAAGGTGCCGTCGTCTCCGGTCACCGCAAAGAACGGATGATTCACAACACCGATGTACGACCGCATCCAGGGATGTACGTTGCACTTCACCGGGATCATGACTTCTTCGCGAGCGAAGCGCTTCAGTTTATCTTCGCCTTTTGGCGGCTGCGATTCGTTCCACTCCTGATTGATTTTCGGCAGCGGGTGAATATTGTGATTGGTGGGATCGTTATTCACAATCTTGATGTTCTGGTTGGCCATGACACCAATCACGTGCGGCCCATACATGCAGCCCTTTTGGGTAAGCTCTACCTGCGTGCTCGGCACGGGCCAT
>DATEPX010000100.1:0-5360 GCA_035272945.1 Terriglobales bacterium | reverse complement strand
GTCTCAAACAATCGGGAATGTTCTGGACCGTGCGGGGAGCCAACGCGATCCTGGCGCTGCGCTGCTCTCATCTCAATGGCCGATTTGAGGACTATTGGGAAGAGCGCCGCGAGGCTCGGGCGGCATGACACCCACTTCTATTGTCGCCCGCCCGTTGGCGTGTGACAGGGTTTCCCGATGCTATTACCGGTTCCATCGACTGCCCTTCAACAACCCTGCCCGGACATTGTGAGATTGATCGCGAGATCGAACTTGGCCCTCCTTTGAAGGCGAACGGACGGCCGCCACGAAATCGTGATTTTACCCTTGACCGCTTAACGGATGGTTGACAAGAACCTTTCAGCACAGCAGCCGTCAGGCACATGCCAGACCTAGGAACCGGCTCCCTCGCCGCCTCACAAACGGGAGACAGCTCCCTTGCAAAAACATCTGTAATAGCCGAGGCAAAGGTACTGGCGTCAGCTTCCGAATGAATTTGCTCAGCCAGCGCATCCTCTTGATATTCCGTGATGCCCTTGCTAAGGAGCTTCCCGGAACCGTCGTAATCCAATTTCCATTTGGCCTCCCGCCCCGTCGTACCCATAGGTCGTCGCGTAGTACCTCGGCGAGTTCTCGATAGCTTCGACCACGCGGTGGGTCCAATCCATGATTTGGTACGTGGGGGTCTTCGTCGGTGCCTAGTATTTGTGCTCGACAGTCGTGCCATCCGGATTTGTCTCACGCTCACTGAAAGAACCGTCCGCAAATCGAATGGCAGCGGCGACCTGCTTGTCGTTCGAATCCTGTTGAATCAGCCCGGCTTCAGATGTCACCGTCAAAATCGTTGGATGCAGACCTTTCCCGGCAGCTTTTCGTGCTCGTGTCTAAGTCGCTTCGCGATGGCTTTTCTAACGTAACGCCTTGCACGCTTCGACCCACAAGCAACGGTCTTCTCCTGCGGTCTCACAGCCCAATAGATTCGCCGGCCGTGTCCAGCCCATGTACTTCGACCGATCCCCACTTCAAGAGAACAGTACGGCCGATGGCGCACAGGCCATGCTTTCCATGTGTAGCCGCACGCAGGGCTGGGATGCCTATAGTCCTGGACTTCTGTGGGCAAGCGAGCAGGGTGGCTGCCGAGTCGGGGGCCGAGGCTGCGCACGCCAGGAGGCAATTCGAGGTAAAGATTCCCACACAAACAAAAAGGGCCGGAGCATCTGCTCCGACCCTTTGTAGTCCCTCACTGGTGAGGGCCTGTGGATTCAGGCACCCAGTGTTTCGGATTTTGTCGCTACCTCCCCGAACACTGCGTGCAGATGGGCGTGCACCGCAAGTGCCTGCGCAGTAGCTCGCTCAGGCATCACTAATGACTGTGGCGTCATGCTTACCTCAACAGCTCGCTCATCGTGCGTGATCACCGACAACGGTGTCGTGCGTACTCCCGCCGCTTGCTCGGGTCGCATCACCACCGAAATCGTCTGCAACAGAATCTTGAGATCCAGTACCAGAGAGTAATTGCAGATATATAGCAAGTCGAAGCGAAGTTTTCGTTCGGCAGTAGAGGAGTAACGTCCCTGCACCTGGGCCAAGCCAGTTATGCCAGGCTTGACCGCCATCCGAAGCGCGTAGGCGGGCATCTCCTCCTCGAACTGTCGAACAAAGAACTCGCGCTCCGGCCGCGGGCCCACTATGCTCATCTCTCCTCGCAGGACATTGATCAGTTGCGGCAGTTCGTCCAGTCGAGTGGCGCGCAGGAAATTGCCTAGCCGCGTGATGCGGGGATCGCCCTCGCTTGCCAGCACGGGGCCACTCGCCTCTTCAGCATTCGCCACCATTGTTCGGAATTTCATCAGTGTGAACGGTTGGCCTCCCTTCCCCAATCTAGCTTGGCGGAAGATAGGGGAACCCTTTGAATCCATTGGGATGAGCACATAAAGAATGAGCATTACTGGTGCAGCTAGCACAAGCAGTATCGATGAAAGCAGCAAATCCTGAATGCGTTTGGCGAATTCGTGTGCGGGCCGCAGCCGTGGAGGCCGAATCGACAGCAGCAGTGCATCATCGACTGACTGCGGCGTGGCGCCAAGGACGAGGAAGTCAGTCGGAGACGGCACGAGCAGCACGTGTCTGTTGTGCATTGCGCAATGGCCGATGACGCCGGCGCGATTGGCGGCGCCTTGTGCAAGTACCACTTCGTGCACCTCTTCTAACTCGCCATCTAGCACGTCAAGGTCACGGCTACCCACCGGACCGTGGACGATGTATCGATCCTGGCCGTATGCCGCAAATTTCTCCAGCAGCCGGGCAGTATCCTCGGAGTTGTCGGATACGAGCAATATTCTTCGCGGATCAGGATACCGGTGGTGGAGCCATTGAAGCAGAAGCCGGACCCCACTGACTAGCACGAGTTGGAGCGGCACTGCTAACAACAGCACGGTGCGCGGCAACGCAAACTGGCGTTTCCAGAAAGCGAGGACCATGGTGCTGATCAGGATCCCGCCTACCGCCGTGCTGATCGCCGAGACCAGATCCGTGCGGCTCCGGTCTTGCCAGCGCCCATAAAGCGACCCGACATAAAAGAGCAGCACCGTCAATACCGAGATCAGGGGCAGGACGTCTACATATTCGGCCAAGTTGACTCTGTGCGCGCGAGTGTCGGCACCAAAACGTAAGAGAAACGCAAATATGAAGCCGGCATTGATTAGCGCAACATCTACCAAAGCCAGCACGGGATTACGGCCGAAAATCTGGACTAGTTTTCGCATGGGAATATGTGGGTAACTGAGAGTCGCTAGAGGAATGGGAAGATCAGTTAATTCAGTTAGACACTCGATGCAAGCCCTGCGAGGGACTTCGATCTTGGAACTTGCTCAGGTTCACAGATGAACTTGGCTGAGCAGGCACGAGAGCCATCAAGTCGGCGATGCGAGCAGCGGCCCCGCAGCCTCGGACGGTACTGACACCGGACACCTGTATTTGCAAGGCAGCAGCAGCGGCTTGCACAATAGATTGAGTATTCGCTCCCGCCAATCGGTTCCAGCCGCCTTCCAAGGTTTCAACCCACTCGGTCTCGTCGCGCATGGTCACGCAGGGTACATTTAGCCAACGCGCCTCCTTCTGCACCCCACCGGAGTCGGTCAGAATTAAACGCGCGTTACTCTCGATCGCCAGCATGTCGAGATAGGCGGCTGGTTCGATCAGGCGTATCGTCTCTGGTAGCTTGCCAGAGAAGCGATTCCTGACCCGAGGATGCAGCGGCCACAAGACGACCATATTCGTCGCGATTTCCTTCAGCGCCGCAAGGATTGAATTAAATCGGTTCGGATCATCCGTGTTCTCGGCGCGATGGACCGTCGCGAGTGCGTACGCGGCGGACCGCAGACCATTGTCGGAGAGAGCTGTGGAACGTTCATTGGCGATGGTGACGTACTCAGCAATCGCGTCCTGCATAACATCCCCGACCAGATGCACCCCCTCGCGAATGCCCTCCGTACGAAGGTTCTGCATAGCGGCTTTCGTGGGCACGAACAGCAGGCTTGAGACATGATCCGTCAGCACCCGGTTGATCTCCTCCGGCATACGTCGATTAAAACTACGCAAGCCAGCCTCTACGTGAGCCACCGGAATATGCAATTTGGAAGCTGCAACTGCCCCCGCTAGTGTCGAATTCGTGTCACCATAGACAAGCACCCAATCCGGCTTCTCCTTCAGAAGTGCTTGCTCGGTGGCGGCCAACATCTTGCCCGTCTGCTCGCCGTGATGACCACCAGCGATTCCAAGATTGTATTTAGGAGGTTGTAACTGCAGTTGATCGAAAAACACCTGCGACATACTCGGATCATGATGCTGACCAGTATGGACAAGGATCTCCTCCACTTCGGTAGCTGCCCTGAACGCGGCTGAGACAACCGTTGCCTTAATGAACTGCGGACGCGCTCCGATAACAGTGACGATTTTCATGATACGAGTGAAGGAAGCCGGCTCTGTGCGTGACCAGTGCGGAGAACGGACTCGTACACGGATACAGTTTTGTCGATCATCTGTGTCAGCGAGAAGTCACGTACGAAAACCTGCCGACCAGCATTGCCCATACGGGCACGCAGGTCGGGGTTGGTGATCATCAGGCGCAAAGCCTTGCGGAGCTGGTCGCGGTCGCCGCGCGGCACGAGCACACCCGTCTTTCCGTCGCGCACCAACTCGCGGACACCGCCGACATCGGAGGCAACCACGGGCAGCCCGACGCTCATAGCCTCGAGCACACTGATCGGGAGCCCCTCGTGTCTGGAGGCGAGTACGAAGACCTGGGATTGCGCCAGTAGATCGGGAACATCGGATCGCATGCCCCAAAATGTAGTTCGGGGCAACATTCGTAGAGATTCGGCTAATTCTTTTGTGTGGCTCAATCCAGGTCCGTCGCCAATGAACCATAGCTGGAAAGGTTCTTCGATCTTTGCGGCGGCGTGAAGCACTGCGGCATGATCTTTTGGCGGGCTGAACCGTGCAACCATAATGAGGATGGTAGGCTCGGCGTCCGGTTGTGCCAGCACAGGCAACTCGCGCTTGCCATTTGGAATTGCGAACAGTGCATCTTGGCGTCCAACACGGTACCGCCGAGCCAGCTGATAATCGTATTGGGAAACTGTGATGACCGCGTCCCCCAACCTGCCCGCGATCCACTCGGACGGGAAGGCCAAGAGTTTGCGGTGCCAAGCTGCACCATGGCCAAACGCAAATCCATGAGCAGTGAACACCGAAGGAACGCCTGCGACTCTCGCTGCAACGCGCGCGATAACACCCGCTTTCGACGAGTGCGCGTGAACCAAATCGGGCTTAAATCGACGTAGGATGCGAACCAGGCTGCGAACCGCGCCGAAGTCACAGCTCGGCGAGAGCTGATGCACGAGTTCCCGCAGCACCATGGTTTCGACCCCAAGACGGCGTGCTTCCTGGGTCAGATATTCGTCCTCACCCGTAACGAGCGCCACTTCAGCCCGCTCTTGCATGGAGCGCAGCAAATCCAGCACATGGGATTGTGCTCCTCCACGTTCGGCCCGAGTGATCACATAGAGAATTTTGGGTTTGGAGTTGTCGGACATTTGAGCAAACATGCGATTTACGAGTAGGAACTACGGCGTTACGGGCCGATCCGTGGCTGGCACCGTTCCCAGAGTGGATTTGCTGCTGCCCTTCGCCAAGACGGCCTCCAGCACGCGCAGGGTGTCGGCGGCGCGCTTGTCCCAGGAGTGGTTTTCAACCGCGACCTGCCGAGCACGCGCACCCATTTCTTGCCGGAGTTGCGGCGAGTGGTGCAGCGTCGCTACGGCGCGCGCCAGTGCACCCGCATCTTGACAGGGGATAACCAACCCGGTATTCGTTTCGCG
>DATEPX010000099.1:0-22561 GCA_035272945.1 Terriglobales bacterium | reverse complement strand
AGTGAGTGAGTGAGTGAGTGAGGCTGCTCGGCAGAGATGAACAGCAGACACCAACCGCCTTGATCTGACCGAGGATTCTGGGGTCTGTCCCGTCAAATAGTCCGGGCAGGAGTATCTGTTACCTCATCATTCCCTGTGCGCCTCCGTCGCCAGTCGAAGCAGTTCGCGCTCGGCCTTTCGAAACTGAGCCACATTGCGTAGGTAATCCGTGAATGTAGGCATCACCGCTCGGGCTAGTGCGTCGGTACTTGCTGGCGCGTGTCGGGCGGATTCCATCAGCAGTTCGTAATCCTCAATGCCCTCTCGCATCACTTCTAGACGCATCGATACCAACACCCCGTCGTGTTCCGGGTCGGGGTATACGATGGCGTTATCACCGGCGGGGAGAACGAAACCTCCTCCCCAATCTGGTTGAAGGTTCTCAAACGGTCGATCTGTCCAGAAATTCCCTCCCCAGTGTAGGTATCCAGTAAGCCCATACCGGTAGTTTACCCACGGCAGCAGCCGCACCTTGATCAACGGGAAGTCGATAAACCGATTGAGGTATTTGCCGCGCGGATCCAGGCAGATGTAGTACCAGCTCTGGCCCCCACGCGCCTTATGCGCTGCAATTGCAGCAAGCTGTTCATCGAATGTGCCGAGTTTAGGCACCCAGATGGTGGTCGCCTCCTGTGCGGAAATATCTTCGCGCAGGCTTATGGCGTCTAGCGTTGGCACTCCCGGCAGCTCCTCACTGACGATATGGACGAAGCGCCGGTAGATAGGCATCTCTGTTCCATGCGGCTCATCGTGAACGTGCTGGACGTAACGGCTAAGCCAGCCTTTCTCTTTCAAGTGATCACGGAGCTGCCGCAAGAACTCCCGGAGATTGTGTTCAGCACGCGGATCGTCTGCCGCCAGATCCTTCCTCACCATCTGACCGTTTTCGACCAGGTCCGTCGGGATCACATAGGGCGAGTCATATCCACCGCCGAGCCGTCCGCTCAAGTGGCCGCCCTCGATCATGTGCGCCATACCGGCTTTGTCAAAGGTCTCAATCCAGCGGTCCACTAGGCTGAAATCGTATTGGACGGCGCCGTCCGCCAGTTGTGCTTTGGCCAGCGTGCGCACGGGAACAAACACAACATTTTGTTTATACTCGGCCATCGTCCGCCCGATGTTCTCCAACACTCTCCAATAGCGATCCGAATCGGACTTCAATTTGGGATAGTGCTTGGCCATCAGTTCGTGCTCGAACCAGAACCAGTTGGTGACCCAGAGTTGTTGTTCCTTCGGCACGGTTGCGGCGAAGACTTCTACTTGAAAGGACAGCCTTGACTTCTGCTTCCCTGCATCGACCTCGACCATGCCCCGGTAAGTCCCTGCCCGCGTCTCCTTCGGCGCGAATACGGAAACCCATAATGCCTCGGTGAGGGATGCTTCCAAGACAATTTCTTTCTCCAGCGGAAACAAGGGATCGGGATATGGACCTACTGCCGAACGCACCACTTCGTCCAAGGGTGTGTCAGTAGGATGCGAGTTCACCCTCACAGTTCCTACTCGGTAATTCTGGACCTTAAGTGCCGCGTTCCCCAAGCGCGGGGCAATGACGCGTACCCGTACCAGTCGGTGTGATTCGGATCGCAACGCGACCTGCAGACTACTGTGGCCATTGCGAGCGGTCACCAAAACAAGTTCGAAACTTGATGTTACTGCCGGGCTGTCAGGAAAGACCTTCACCAGCGAATCTACGAACCAGACTGAAAGGTTGTCACGTTGCGCAGCGTGCAGCGGCACAGTGAAAAAGCAGATAAACCCAACGAGAAGGCTCCGCATAATCAGCTATCTTAAGCCGCAGTGTTCCAGATGGCCACATGACCCTTTTTGCCAACTGTTTTACAGGGGGAAGAGCATAACGGCGAGTTCTGTTAGAATCGCGGGGAAATGGCAACAGGCGAGCAGTTACGATTTGGCGTGGACGGCGGAGTTGAGGTGTCGGCGCTGCTGTCGATGCCGGCGAAGGCGCGGCGGCTGCTAGTGCTGGCGCATGGAGCGGGGGCGGGAATGCATCACCCATTTATGGAGATGCTGGCGGGCGAACTGGCTAGCGTGGGCGTGGCGACGTTTCGATACCAGTTTCCCTACATGGAGGAACGGCGGCGCATTCCTGACTCGCCAGCCGTGCTGACGGCAGCCGTTGTGGCCGCGGTACGAGCGGCTGCCGAGGCGGCTCCTGGCTTGCCGTTGTTGGCGGGAGGCAAGTCAATGGGAGGACGAATGACTTCGCAAGCTGCGGCAGAGCATCCATTGGACGGAGTGCGAGGATTGGTGTTCTTTGGTTTCCCGCTGCACCCGCCCAACCGACCAGGAACGAAACGAGCTGACCACCTAGCGAGGGTTACGATGCCGATGCTGTTCCTGCAGGGAACGCGGGATGCGCTTGCCGATCTCAAGTTGTTGCGTCCCCTGTGTGCGAAACTAGGGTCGCGAGCGACGTTGCACATCATTGAAACGGCAGATCATTCGTTTCATGGGCTGAAGAGGTCAGGAAGGAGCGACGCGGAGGTGTTGCGGGAATTAGCGGAAACGGCAGCCTCCTGGGCGGAGGGAATCGAAGGGATACAATCGAAAATTGTCCTTCAGTAAATCCTTTTGCTGCTGAGCCTGCCCAAAAACCTTGACGAAATTGAGGTCATAAACCCATGCTTTTCACTTGCCCACAATTTCGCGAGGCAGCTTTCCCACGGCAACGGGCGGCGCATCATTCTCGATGACGACTTCCGCACCGTGCGAACGCGGGCCATCCGTGACGCGAAGTCTCTCGCCGCTTCTGCTTCCGAGGTGTGGATCACATTCTTAGCCATACCGTCATTATAGATCGTCACGCCTTCTCCTTGGAGGAGCCTTGGAGCGCGGAGGATGGCGCGCATAGTGCATTGGATAACGATCCCGTTAGCCGGTGGCCTTTTTCGCCGTATACTCATCCCCGATTGTGAAGGATAGTTGGCACGGACTCAGTAGCCCGACAGGGCGGAATGGGACACGCGCGGTGCGACCTATGATCAAGAATACTTCCCGTAGAACATTTGTGAAAGCAGCAGCTTCTGGTCTCGCTGCTTCCTTTCTGGAGATCCCAGCTATGAATGCCAGTCCTTTGAATCTGCCGATCGGACTGCAGCTTTACACCGTCGGCCAAGAAATGGATACCGATCCGGCTGGAACGTTGCAGGCAGTGGCGGCCGCCGGGTACACACAAGTGGAGCTTTCTCCACTTACTAAAACATCGCCGAAAGATCTGAAGAAAATGCTCGACGACGCGGGCCTGAAAAATCCTTCAGGGCACTACATACTTCCCGATTTGATCAGCACTCTTCACGAGAAGATTGGTTTTGCCCATCAGTTTGGGCAGGAGTTTATGGTTGTCACCGTTCCTTGGGTTGCCGATCCGTCGCGCTTCAAGCCCGATCCGCAGTTGGGGCAGATCGGAGTTTTTATTGCAATCATCAAGGGGCTTACGCTCGACGACTGGAAGTGGAATGCTGAGCGGTTCAATAAACTAGGGGAGCAGATTAACAAAGCTGGGCTGCAGCTCGCGTATCACAACCACAACTTTGAGTGGAAGTCGTACGGCGGCGTGACGGGTTACGATGAATTTCTTCGGTTGACCGATTCGCGGTTGGTCAAACTAGAGTTAGACTGCGGTTGGGCGACTGTTGCGGGCCAGGATCCGGTTGCCTTGCTGACGAAATATCCGGAGCGCTACAGTTTGCTGCACATTAAAGACTTCCGAAAGGGATTTACGCCCCGGACGACATTGATGGACAAAGATCCTGGGGCGCCGGTACCAACCGAATTGGGGCGGGGCGCGATCGACTATGGCCGAATTTTCGCTGCGGCTCAGAAGGCGCCGATTCGTGCGCTGTTTGTCGAACAGGAGCCGCCTTTCACCGAGATGCCGGCTCTGGAGGCGATCAAAGTGGATTACGAGTACATGAAGAATCTGAAGTCGTGAGGCCCGGGAGAGACAGAATGTCCAGTCATTACTTCGTTGCTGTCGCAGCCTTGCTTCTGTTTGCGTCGATCAGTTCGGGGCAGGCCGACCAGGCGGCCAATGCGGAGAAGCAGAAGACGAACCGGCAACAGAAAGACGCTCCGCAGAAGGAGGACGCCGGGGATGCGCTTGCCGCGTTGACGGGTGGCGCGCATATCGACAAAGAAGCGGCGGAACGTGGGCGGAAAATCTTTGTGCCTTCGTGCGGGTTCTGTCACGGCAATGATGCCCATGGAAAGAGCGGTCCTGATCTTGTGCGGTCGGCCTCGGTACTGCACGACAACAAGGGTGATGTCATCGGTCCTGTCATCCAAAATGGGCGGCCGGAGCGCGGGATGCCGGCTTTTTCGGCGCTTTCTGCCGAGCAGATTGCCGATATCTCGGTCTTTTTGCATTCGCAAGCGGCTGACGTTTCGAACCGGTTTGCTTACAAGATCGGCGATCTGATCACGGGTGACGCGCAGAAAGGCGCGTCGTTCTTCAATGGTGACGGGCATTGCGGGAGCTGTCACTCGGCGAGCGGTGATCTCGCGCATGTGGCAACCAAGTATGAACCTGTCGAGTTGCAGCGGCGGATGTTGTATCCCGCGCCGAACCTAATTGATGTGTTTCTGGGACGAGCAGTGACGCCTCCTGCGCCCACCAAAGTTACTGTTCAGCTGCTTTCCGGTGAGCGGGTTTCGGGGACGCTTGATCATCTGGATGAATTTACGGTGTCACTGCGCGATTCTGCCGGCTGGCACCGCTCCTTCCCGCGTGAAAGCGTGACTGTGGATGTACAGGATCCTCGGGCCGCGCACGAAGGGCTGCTGCCGAAGTACACCGATCAAGAAATGCACGATGTTTTGGCGTATCTGGAAACTTTAAAATGAGAGTCTGGGCCCCCACTCTCGTGCTGTCGCTAGCCCCGGTCGTGCTTTGTGGGCAGGAATTGACTCCAGAGGCGCTCGTGAAGCCGGGGACTGATAGTTGGCCCACGTATAACGGCGAATATTCGGGGCAGCGTCACAGTCCGTTGGATCAGATCAACGGGTCGAATGTGGCTTCTTTGGCGTTGGCCTGGATGTATCGTGCCAGCAATTACGGGGCGGCCGGGTTCGGTTCGGTCATCAAGTCGACACCGATTGAAGTGAATGGCGTGCTTTACTTCACCATGCCGGATAACGTGTGGGCCATCGATGCGCGCAACGGGCGGGAAATTTGGCATTACAAGTATCCGCCTAACGAGGGCCTGCACATCGGCCAGCGTGGTGTGGCCATGCTGGGTAGTTCAATTTACACCGAAACACCGGACTGCAATCTCGTTTCGTTGAACGCCCAGGATGGCAAGGAGCGCTGGCGAAAGCAGATCGCAGACGTAAAGCTCGAGTATTTCTGCACGATGTCGCCCTTGGTGGTGGGCAACCACATCATCACCGGCGTAGGCGGCGATTCGCTGGATAATCCCGGATATCTGGAATCACGCGACCCTGAAACTGGCGAGGTGCAGTGGCATTGGAATACTGAACCCAATCCCGGCGAACCTGGTTCCGAGAGTTGGCCCGATGCTGAAGCTCGAAGCCATGGTGGCGGTATGACGTGGATGACCGGCACGTACGATCCGGCCCTACGCTTGATCTACTGGGGGATCGGTAATCCTAATCCAGTGCACTCTGGGGCAGGGCGGAAGGGCGACAATTTGTGGACCTGCTCGATCGTTGCGTTAAGAGTAGACAGCGGAAAGCTGCTGTGGGGCTATCAGGTCTCGCCGCACGATACGCATGACTGGGATGCTACACAGACACCGATTCTGTTTGATGGGGAGTTCAAGGGAAAGCAGCGCAAACTTGTGGCACAGGCGAGCCGAAATGGATTTTTCTTTGTGCTGGACCGAAGCAACGGCGAGCATCTGCTGACCGCGCCATTCATTAACAGCAATTGGACTCTGGGGATCAACGCGAAGGGGCAACCCATTCCCAATCCGAAGAAAGAGCCTGCGCGTGATGGTACGCTCGTCTCGCCCAGCTCGAATGGTGCGTCGAATTGGTTTGCTCCCAGTTTCAATCCGCTGGCCGGTCTTTTCTACGTGGTGGCGTCACAGAGTTACAGCGTCTTTTACTTGACCTCAGAGGGAAAAGCCGAAGGATTTGCCGGGCGCGATGATTCTCTGAATTATCCGGGGACCATTAAGGCCATCGACTACAAAACGGGAGAGATTCGTTGGACACATGACCTGGGCGGCATGGGTAGTGGCCTGCTGACCACGGCGGGGAATTTGCTCTTTGCCGGCGACTTCTCGAGGCATATCCTGGCCATCGATGCAACGACCGGAAAAACGCTTTGGCACACTACCGTCGCAGCCAATCAAGCGAACGGCGCGATCACCTACGAACTCGACGGCAAACAGTACGTGGTTGTTGGAGCGGGTGACTCACTGTTTGCGTTCGCCCTGGGGGCCAGCCACTGAGGCGACGGTCAGATCTTCCCATTCATCTGTTACGTTCATAAATCAGTATGGATTCACCCGTGCGCCGCTGTTCCTCTCCCCGTGTGTAGCTTTCCAAAGCATGGAGAGATGAGGTAGTGGCCTGCTCGAGCGGCTTATTAAAGCTCTGCACCGAGGCGCGCGATTCACCCAGCTTGTTTCGCAGACCGGCAGCAGCCTTTCCGAGGACTGCCAAAACCTGCTCTCTGCCATTTGTCCAGGACCTTAAGGCCGGTGGCGGCCACGCACGCAGGTTTCCATCAGCGGGAGAGCATGGGTGAGGACTTCTGTCACGACCTGCTTGGAGTCAAAATGTGTCTCGGCGATTTGCCGGGCGGCTTGGCTTTGCCGCCGGTAGCTGGCGTTTATAACTTCAAGGGCATCGGCGGCATCTTGAAGCGTCAGGAAACGAAACATCCCTTCTCCGTTGGGAAGGAATGAACTAGGACCAGTATGCTGCACGACGACAGGTTTGCCACTGGCCAGGTAGCAAATGGTGCGGTCGCTGATCCAAGAGGTTTGCAACTTGATGTAAGAGGGTTTGGCGCAACTGAACTCTCCGCGCGAGCACTGAATATAGGCTTGGTACATCTCAGGCGTGCCGGCGACCTCGCACGCATGTCGGATGCTCCAACCGCAGTCCTCGAGGTTTTTCCGCTCTCGCATGTCCCGTTCCGTGCGCAGGAACAGAGCCAACTCCAACGGTTGAGGGGTAAGCTGGGGAAGGCCGGCGAACTCTAAGAACGCCACCCGCTTGGTGTTCTCGTAGGTCTCATCGGGGCTGACAACCCAGTCCGAGGAATCCCAGGTGGAGACCGTCGTGAATGCCTTGCAACAAGGGTCAAACGCATAGGGCCAGCGCTCCAGGCAAATCGCCGGGCGAATGTGAATCCAATGCGGATTGTCACTGGGAATTTTGCCTCCGTGGCGCCCGACGCCCTCGGCGGTACTGAAGTAAAAATCATGGCGTGGCACGCGGAGTTGCCCACTGGTGATCCAAAACTGCAGAAGGCCGGGATCGATGTCCACCAGGGCCGTGCGCCGGAAGAAGGACAGCAACGCCGGACTTATAGCATAGTGAAAATTCAATAATAGGTCCGCTCGTCGGAAGACCGCTTCGGCTTCCTTACGTGTCATGTTCACGTACTCCGCCGGCGCCTCGGACAGGGGCTCTTTGCTCCGCGTGCGGTAAAGGATACATCTCCCGCCAAGGCCATACTGTTCCATTCGCGCCTGGAACGTGGCCACCGCAGCGGCTTCTTGCTCCTCCCGCCCCTTGGTGCGAAAAGCTTCCAGCCAATATACGTCGTGGCCCAGGAGGCGCAAACCGAGGACGTATTGTAGATACACCCAGAAGTGTCCGCCGCCCTGCGGATAATTCACAACGTCATACGCGGAAATAACCACGGTGGCCATGCCAAACCTATATCAGCCCCAGTCGTTTTGCTGATGCATGAAGGTATTCGTAACGCGAGAGATTTTTTTCACGGACGGTCCAATCGGGCCGCTCGCCGAGCCAACGGAAATGCAGGTAGATTCTGGCGGCGTCGAGAGTACGCCTGAAGCCGGGAGGAGCACCGTCCGGCCAGCGCGCACGTACGTAAGCGCGCTCGCATCTACGCACGACGTCAGCTGGCCAGTGTTTTCCTTCCGTCAGGGCCGCCAAGTCGATTTCCCCGGCGGCGATTGCGGCCGATTCCCAGTCCACGATGAACACAGTTTGGCTGCGAACTAGGATGGTCTTGGCGTAAAACTCGCCGTGAATGACGGTCTGCGGCTCAGCCAGCAGCGGGGCGAACCACCGATCGGTGTGGCATAGTTTGGTGAGCCAGGGGAAAAGCTCGTACAACGGGCGTGAGAATTCAAAACTCCGTTGCGCCCAACCGCGGTAATAACTGGCATCGTACCGCTTCAGGAACGCCAGCGCGGGATCCTTGGCCTGCGCCACGTGCCGGGCGTGGAATTGCCCGATCCAGCAAGCTGCCTGGGCCATCGCCCGGGGCTGACGCGTTTGACGCATCCGGACCATGTCGCTCAAGCGCACGCTGCGATAGAGGTATTCGAGGAATAAAGAGATGCTACCGGTGTCGTGGTCAGCGTGCGCCCCCAGGCACTTGGGTCGGAAGTTTGGCAGGGAGTGAAGCAGCCGGCGATAGACATCGGTTTCGTAACGAACATCACCGCGGTGCCCGTAGCAGTTGTGGCTTTGACCGGCCTGGTATTTGATAAACACGCGCCTTTTGCGACCATCTGGCAATCGGCAGGTGACGATCTCGTTCGGGAACGTGCTCATGAATGGCGGAAGGGTTCTCCTGAGGATTCTTACGTGCCGCCGTTCATACCCGTCTCGGCCCAAGGCAGCCGTGAGCCGGAGTTTCAGAGTCATGGAATCAGGCAGCAGCGAAACCGGCGTTTTCAAGATGGGACGTCCTGCAATTCGTTTTCACACGGCAGCACCGGCTCAAGGTCTTCAAACCACTGGTCCACCTCTGCCAATGCTTCCCAAGCCCAAGGCGCTCGATCCTGCACCAGTGCGATGGCAGGCCAGATAATGCGATTGGCCAAGCGCGCATACTCGGCGGTCTCAAATAGGACGTTCAACATTCTACCTGTCGGCAGACGCCAGCCTGCACGCGACGTCTCCACACGGTAGGTCTGTAAAACCCAGGACCGCTCTTGAGGCGGCAAGCGCAAGAGGAAAGTCGAAAGGTCGTAGCTTGCCGGTCCGACCGAGGCGTGGTCCCAATCGATAAAGCGCACGTGGAGCCCCCGGGCGGCGGGGATGACGAAAATGTTGATGTGCCATAAATCGCCATGCAGCAATGTCTCCGGTCCGCCCCAGGCGTCCAGCACGTGTGAGCGCTGCGGCAATTCTTGGCGCAATTTGGACAGCCGTTCGAGCAGGCGGCCGTGCAATGAGGCTTGCTCATGAGATGGCTGGCACGCTTCCAGTGCATAAGTAGCGTCGCGCACACTGGCGGCGTAGAAGTGGATACCCAGGTCGCACCCGTGCAGCCGAACTTCTCCGAGCAGCGGATGCCGAGCGAACTGCATGTGAAGTTGTGCTACCAGCTTGATCGCCGCGCTGACGCTGTCGGGGTCGAGTGGGTTGGTAAGGAGTTCGAATGGGCCAAGGTCGTCATAGACATGCCAGACACAATTGCCGCCGGGCTCGGCGACGCTACCCAGCAAAGCCGGACCGTTGTCGCTCATGCCCACTGCAGGCAACCAGCGGTGCGCTACCAATTCGCTCCGGCGGCCGATTTCGGGTTTTAGACGCTTGACGATCACTTGACGAGTTTTGCCGTTAATGCCGAAGCGCAGGCGGAAAACACGCAAGGCGCGAGGCTGCAGAGTCTGCTCCTCCATCAGACGACCCTCCACCTCGTGTCCGCCCAGCAGGTTCTGCAGCAACCCGCGCAATTCGCTCAAGCCAGGCTGGCCGTAACGTTCGAGAACTTGGTTCAAGCCTTCAATCATGCCCAGCTCCGCTCGAAGGCGCGCAGCGCTCCAAGGATCGCGGATTCATAAGATCGCAGCAGCCCTATGGCTTTAACGAGCTGGGCGGGAAAAACGAACTCTTGGTCTACGGTGGCCCAGCTAATTTGGTCGATCATGCGCAGGAGATTGCCGCAGGCGGCGACGGCTTGAATATCGCGTAAATCCAGGTGTGCTTGCCCGCCTTTCAAGATCGAACAGTAGAGGTTGAGGTCTGGACTGGCGACGCGATCTATGAACTGAGCCAGATCCGTGGCGGGCACGCCCCAGCCAGCGAATTCCCAGTCGAAGACCAGCAGCGCGGGGCTTGCGGCGGCGGTACGGACGCGCAGATTCTTGGTGACGAAATCGCCGTGCACCAGAGTTCGCGGCATCACCTCACAGATTTTCTCCACCTTGCCCCAGAGCGATTCGAGAGCGTCGAGGTGCGCAGCAATATTGCGCAACAACGCGGCATCTTCGGCCAAGAATGTGCCGCCGCCCAAGTGATCGAGTAACATGCCACGGCAGGCGCGCAGCAATCGCAGGTAATGATCGAGTTCGCGGTCCGGGAGGTAGGACTTGAGGTTGGCAGACATGGCCGCCAACTGTGTTTCCGCCAACCAACGGCCGGCAAGCCCGCGATTGTGGGGAAGCTGCGGCGAGTAACGAGCACCGGCAGCATCTTCCAGGAAAAGCCAGCAAAACTCCCCGTCTGACTCCTCCTGAAGGCCATAGCAACACAGCGCCGGCATCCTCGTGAGCGGCAGCAATTGCTCGTAAATCGTCTGTTCGATACGCGCTGTCGCTACCCGGCACCTCTTGGCGATAACTCTCGTGGCCTCCTCGTTGACCTGCTTGAGCCGGTAAACGGTGCTGTATCTTCTCTGTTGCAGCACTTCCAGGCTACCAGGCTCCCAGGAGCCCGATTGGATTTGAAGCCAAGCCTGTACGGCTTGATGCTCCTGCACACCTTCGGTCAAAATTTCGGGGATCGTTTGCTTAGACATGGGCATGGCTCGCAGCGACGGTCAGCGCGGCTGTTTGCGGCGGCTCTCCCTGGGCGGCCTGCTCCGCCGCCGCGAAGAAGTATTCTGCCAGCAGCCGCGGGGCGTCCGGAATACCTTTGAAGCCGGGAATGCTGCACATGTCCACGACGTACGGTGTCCCTTCACTCTCGATGATGTCTACGCCGTATAGGTCGATACCAAAGGCACGACCACAGCTGGCGGCAACCTCACGCAACTCCGGCGTGAGAGTGAAGGGTTCCCCCTGTTTTTCTTCTTCCGTCCGGCGTGGAAAGACTTTCTTGACCCCAAAGAGACGACCTCCGATCGCATAAATCTTTCGATCGTACCCGTCGTTCGCGTGGTAGCGCTGGGCAAACACGGGGTCGCGGCCACAATTCACCTCGGCGAGTTCGCCAGGGGACCGGATAATGCGAACATGGTGGCCGCCAGCCCCTTGATACGGCTTGATGACCAGCGGCCCCAAATCCAGCAGCGCAAGTAACTCGTCGGGGCGCGATGCAAGGTACGTCGCGGGAATACGGATGCCTGCAGCCTGCAGGATTCGGGAGGCGATGATCTTGTCGCGCAGCGCGGCAGACACCGGATACGGATTCACGATAGCGGCGCCCAGCGCATGGAGCGCACCCGCCAAGCTAAGAGAAAGACCGCTGGTATGGCGCAGCACATAGAGGTCATGCTCGACCCGGACTTTCGATAGGTCGACCATCCCGTCCACCGGGTGGATGACGTCGACGAGCGCGCCACATTCCCCGAGCGCTCGCACAACCTCGGGCATAAGGCTTCTACTTTTTTGCGAATAATGCGGAAGCAGGAATCCCACACGCACTCTTCTCATTGCTTATTCTCCATCACGGGAACCATTTCCGTCCCGGCGCTTGGCTCAAACGCCACAAGCCGTCCGTCTTCAATTCTCACGACGACATCGCACAGCTTCAAAGCACTGAGCCGGTGAGTGATAACAAACGTCGTCCGCCCTCGGGCAAGCCGTTCCGTTGCCTCTAAGATGAACGCCTCTGTCCGGACATCCACTGCGCTGGTTGGCTCGTCCAGAATCAAGACCGACGCATCTTTGAGGAAAGCTCGAGCGAGGGAAATGCGCTGACGCTCACCCCCGGAGAGGCACAGTCCCCGTTCACCCACCATGGTCGCGTAACCCTGAGGAAGGCGGATCACGAAATCGTGTGCGTTTGCAGCCTTGGCCGCGGCTACGATCTCGGCTTCACTCGCGTTCGGCCGGGCATACGCGATGTTTTCGGCAATACTCGTGGAAAAGAGCACCGGATCCTGAAGAACGATGGCAAACTGGCTGCGCAAATCGACTAATTTGTATTCGCGCAGGTCGACATCATCGAGCAAGATCTGTCCTTCAGTAGGATCGTAGAAACGAGTCAGGAGATTCACCAACGTGGTTTTGCCTGCGCCCGTCGGCCCCACGATGCCTACGCGCATTCCCGGATCCAACTGAAACGAAACTTGGCTCAGGGCCGGCCGGTTGCTCTGCCCATAACTAAATGAAACGTTCTGGAAAGCAATCTTGCCCGTGGCGCGCACCAGTGAGCGCGGATCGGTTTTCTCTTCGACTTCGGGAAGTTCATCGAGCAAAGCGAAGGCCCGCTCGATATGGGCTAAGTAGGACTGCAGGGCCGCCGAGTTTTTGCCCATGGTTTTTAGGGGATCGTAAAGCTGGGTCACATATCCCATCATGAGCATGAGATCACCAAGGGTGATGATGCCTGATTGCACCTGCCGGAATCCCACAAATAGCACCGTGGCCGTTCCAATCGCGGAGGTCAGACCAACCAAGAAGTTGTACTTTCCCTCCGCCAGCGCTAGCTTCAGCCGCGCACGCATACCTTCGAAGCTACGCCGCACGAAACGATGCCTCTCATGTTCCTCTTTTCCGAATGCTTTCACCACGCGGAGCGCCCCGAGCACTTCCTGCACGACGCCCAGCGCGAATTTTTCTAGCTTCTTCACCTCGCGCGCCCCGCCGCGCAGGCGGCGCCGGTAGAATTTGGAAATCAAAAAAAGAATGGGCGAGATCACCAAGGCAACCAGCGCCAGTTGCCAATCGATTTTCATGGTGACGTACAGCATTCCGAGCAGCGTGAAAGCGGAACCAATGAGCGGAATGAAGCGTTCCGCCAGGACTGTCTGAACCGCGGCCGCGTCGTATTGAACGTTGTACAGCGATTCAGCGATTCCCTTAACGTCGTGATAAAAAAGCGACAAGCGCTGCATCTGGCCGAAAAGTCCAGATCGAAATTCCAGGAGGAGCTTTTCGCCGGTGTACGTCTTCAGGAGCCCCAGGGCTAGTGTCTGAATCTGGGTGAGAATGGTCACAGCAATCAGCAAGCCGACAGCGAAGAGCAACGCTGAGGATGGGGAGAGGCTGAATCCGGGGGGCACGAATGGCCGAAGCAAATGAGGAAGGGGCCGGGATCCGAGGCCGCTATCGAGAGCTATCTTCAGCGGCAAAGGGACCAGCAAAGCCAGGGGAGTTGCCAGTAAGCTGAGAAGGAAAAGACCAACGAGGTGCGGCCAACAGGGCCTGGCCCACCGAAACAAACGGAGGTAAAGTGCCAGGTCGCGGTTGGGGCTGGGCTTCCCGGTAGTCGTCATGTGCCCTCGAAGTCCAGCTTGATGAGGGCGCGATGGATCGAACCGACGGCTACGGCGCCGCTCCTAAACGTTATCGCCCCGAACACCGCGCTCAATGTGCCGAGGACGGCGGCAGCGCATACGGAGTGGTCCAATAGCGCTCCAAAGCACCCAATCATCAATAGGAGTGTCGTCCCGGCTCCCGAGATGGAGAACCACGGCCGAGAGCGAAGCCGCACCATGTACTTGCCTCGCCCGTAGTTTTCCGAGGCCGTAGAGACGCGTACGCCGCCAAACAAGCCGCCACGTATCTCCAGGTCCCAACTGTCGTAATCGCCGCCTCGACGCACGACTGCGCCACTGGACCGCAGCACCGATTCCAATGGCAGGAGTACCTCGGTGCTATCGAGCCATTTTTCACTCCAGAGCTGAAACATCCGCGGCCATGGGAAGGAGAGAGTTGGAAAACGGCGGATTCTCCAGGCCGTGAGGGAGTAGACCAGACGGCTCCACAGGCGAGCAAGAGGCTGCATCAGGTGAAGCAGTCCCGTGAGAACGCGCAGGCGAAAGCGAGTAAAGCGGCCTTTTGTCGACGCAGGAAAGCGGACTTTCAACGACGCACTTATTGCCGGGATCATCGAAAGCACAAGGGCGGCTACTGCTACTGGTAAGACGCTCAGCAGCCGTCTCCACGTAATGCCGACGGCACAGAGTGCCACCAGGACAAGAGTCGTGAGCTGCCATTCGTGCATCAGCGGCAGAGAGTTCAGAAGATTCGGCGCAGGCTGGTACAGCCGCGCATAACCTGCTGTTCCCCAAGTTCCCTGATATATCCGTCCACGAGACAAGGAGAGCGTGCGAAGGATTCCGTTCACATATATGCGTCCTGCCCACGTTGCGTAGCCACCCGAATTGTATTTTTCCGGCCACTTCCTCTCGAGCATGGCCTCGGCCGTGCCGTAGCCGAGCTGCTGCCTCAAGTACGCCCACACGGTCCGGCGATAGTGATGCCAAACCATGGCCGGCGGACAGAACCCAAGTTTCCCGCCACTTCCTCGCGTTCTCCAGCAAATATCAACGTCGTCGCCGGCTTGCCGGAATTGCGGATCGAATCCATTGATGGCCTCGAGCCAGCTCTTGCGGAATGCCATGTTGCAGCCGGGGATATGTTCTGCTTCGCAATCAGAAAGAAGCACATGAGCCGGTCCGCCCGGAGAGCCCGCGACACAACTCGCGGTCTCTCCGTCGTCCGGGACTGGAATGTTCGGCCCGCCGACGCCAGCGTAATCTTCCTTGAGGAATGCAGCGGCGAGATATGTCAACCAATGCGGATCGGGGCGGGCATCATCATCAATGTAAGCGATGATCTCTCCGGTTGCCGATTGCCATCCCAAGTTTCGGGCCGCGCTCAGACCCTGGTTTTCTGTGCGGATCAAGCGGACGTCATACTCGGCCGCAATATCACCAACGCCATCCGTTGAGCCATCATCAATCACGATGGTTTCGTAGTTGGGATAGCAGAGTTTTCCGATTCCTTCCAAACAATCACGAATGGTACGGCTCCCGTTAAAGGTGCATACCACGACTGATATTTTCGGCCATGCATCTTGGGCGGCGAACGGAACCTCCTCGAACGCTTCTCGAACAACGCCGAGTGCCCGCTTCGGCTCTCTTGTCCGGCTCAGCAGACCAAAATCCCAGTCGGTGACCTCCTCACCCCCTCTGTACCATTCGTCGGTCCAAGCATAAACGAATGCCCCCGCACACCCTGCAGCGAAGGCCTTCCGTATCTGCCAGTCCAGGCAAGCAGCCTGCGCCTTCTCTCCATTCCTGTGGCTGTCGAGTCCAATTTCCGTTACCAGTAGTGGACGATTGCCGGCGAGGTTTTGGAGTCGCGCGAGATAGGCTTCATAGCTGTCCTGCGACTCGAGAAAAACGTTGAAACAGATCAGATCGAGAAAAGACAAATCCAAATATTCCGTCGGTGGATAATTTGCGTAGGAAACCAGCGCTTCGGGATCCTCTTCCTTTACTTCGTCCCATAACTGCTTTAGAAATCTCTCTACGGCGCTGGTCCCATGCCAACGCACGATGGATGCGGGGATCTCGTTGGCAACAAGATAGCCCAGAACTGCGGGGTGACCGGCGCACACTCGCGCTCCGCTTCTAACCTGGTTTCTGATCTCGCGAACAGTTTTTTTTTGGTGCAGAAATGTGTAGTGACGCTCTCCTTGCAACCCGACTAGGATGCGCAAGTTACACTTGTGAGCAATTTCCAACAGCCAGTGTGGCGGGGCGGTGTAGGTTCGAACGGCGTTCACGCCGTTTGCAGACATCTGAGAAAAATCCTGTTCCACCACTCTCGGCGAAGGAAACGCCCCGCCATCTATGCCTGGCCGAAATGTTCCATAGGTTACGCCCCGGACATAGAGCTTCTCCTGGCCGACCAAAAGAAATTTGCCTCCCAAAGTAGCGCGCGAACCATGGGGAACCGCTCCTGAGGCGGGAGTATGTTTCAAAACAATTTCCGACGCCGGCGCCGGCGCTTCAGCCGCAGCCCCGATGGGAATAATTCTCACCGCCATATTCGCGCTCCTACTGGCCTAGTTCACAGTTCTCCAACCCCGCATTCGATGTGCTGTTGAAATTTGAACCGCACTTCACTGGCCGGGTTCAAGCCCTCAGGCGCGAATAATCTCGTTGCGTCATTCACGGCGCAGCCTGCTCTGCCATTCACGAAAACCCGAATTCCAGAATGGGACGGTTGCTCATGCAAGCACGATTTGTTCGAAGAAGCTGTCCTAGTCATCCATCACCACCATGGCTGGAAATCGAGAAACACGCAAAGCCTGCTAACCATTGAGATAGGGGAGGGCTGGGGCTAGCCGGGCACCGGAGTTTCTCTGAAATCCCTCCTCGTGAAAATTCAAAAACTGTATTTCGCGGAAAGCTGGATCGTTCTTCCCGGGCCTGCCGCATCGGCTTGACCGAAGAGCGGAGAGCTCACCACTCCGATAATTCCGGTAACGTTTGTGTGGTTGATGGCGTTGAACGCGTCCACACTGAATTCCATGTTGCGTCTTGAACGACGATGCTCGGCCGCAGAAGCACGCTGGAGGCTGAACGCCTTGGACAGCCGAATGTCGAGTTGCACAGTTGCCGGACCGCGACCCGTATTGCGCGTTACTCCGGGAGGACGCGTCATGGTGTCGCCACTGGGATCCGATCCGGTTGTAATATTGAACGGCGCCCCGCTGGCGACGGACAGAATTGAACCCATTCGGAAACCAAAAGGCAATTGCACGGTTCCTGCGAAGTTCAGGCGATGCCGGCGGTCAAAATCGGCCGGCCCTATTTCTGGCCGCAAATTGTAGTTGTCGGCCGGGAACGAAAATATTCCTGATGTATCGTTGGTGTATTTGGAGAAGACGTATTGCCCGTAGCCTTTAAAGTGCTTTCCCCATCCTCCGCGAAAGGTCAGAGTCAAAGCATGCCCGCGAAGGAATGCCGTCGATTGGACCTCCGCAATGTTTGAAAAGTTTGGATCCGGGCGCAGTCCAGACCCCGAAGGCAGCGGAGCGTTAGCGTCCCGAAGGCGGAACAGATGCACCCCGCGCAAAAACGAGTATTCCAGTGATAGCCAAGTATCTTTCCATATTTCTTGCTCGACTCCGGCGCTTGTTTGTATCAGGTACGGAGAATGGGCGGCGGATGCCACGCGTGCGATGCTCGGGGGTGGAGATGTCACTTGGCCGCCCAGAAATGGATCCGGATAGGACGGATGGGAAATGTCGATTTCACGGACGCGCGCACCGTCCATGAGCAGAGCGTCCTGTGCGGCTGAGCGCGGCAAGTTGTCATAGAACATCCCGGCTCCGGCGCGTAGCACTGTCCTCTTGCCGGGGGTAAATGCAAGGGCAAGACGGGGGGCAAGATCTCGGCGGTCGTCAAGTGTGTTTTGCCAGTCGTACCGCAGCCCCAACGTAAGGCTGAGGTTTGGGAAGACGCGCATGGTGTCCTGCGCAAATCCGCTGGTTTGCTGCGTGAGGAAGGAAACTCTTGGGTTTCCTTCGTTGATTTGAAACAGATCAGGGGCCCCCAAGTGGTTCTGGACCACAGCTCTGTACTGATCAAGGCTGCTAAATTCAAAAGTTCCGCCGAAATTTGATGCGTCGAAGACGTTCCACCAATCTGTCCTGATTGTGGCGCCGAAAAGAAGGGTGTGTTTTCCGCGGATGTAGGTCGCGGTATCCTGGACATCAAACGCACGTCCCTCTTTGCCATCATAGGATTGGGACGGACCGCCTATGAACACGCCGCTTACTGCGATTTCCGGCCCGCTGGCACGATTTCCGGATTGTGACGTCTGGTCTTTGAAGATCAGAATGAGCTCGTTGCGAAATTGTGGTGAAAAAGCTGCACTTTCGATCAATTGCGCCCGATGCGTTTGCCGACTGGAGCTGGTCCCTTGCTCTGGAAGACTTAGGGCGCCTACTCCGTTGTTTTTATTCGAGTGGTCGGTGAACGTGTAGTTTAGGGAAAGTGTTTGCATTTCCGTCAGTGACCACTGCGCCCGCAAGAAAAGATGATCGCGTCGCTGTGGGGCGGGCACATTGAGGTTGAGGGGCCCGCTCAGGGCGACGGTATTCAAAGCATTCACAACTGAGCTTTCATCGTCCATCAAACGCTCACCCGCGACAAAAAAGTTGCCACTCTTGCCAAACAGCGGCCCGCCCACGCCGACCTCCACAAACCGCCGACTCAGATCTGGATTCGTGGTTGCAAAGGCGTTTCGCGCGTCGTAGACGGAATTCCGGGCGAAAAATGCCGCGCTGCCGTAATACCGACGCTTGTGCCCGTGCTTTGTGGTGATTTCCGCTCTTGCGCTGCCGGGATGCTGAAACTCTGCCGAATAAGGATCGCGGTTGATTTTCACTGTCCTGATGGCCGCGGTCGGCATGTCGAGCTCTCCGCCATCCATGCTGTCGACAACAATCGAAGTTCCTTCACCTCCCTGTGCTGCGGGATTCGTAAATGTGTCAATGAATGACATGAGGTAATCGACTGCGAGAGGAAGCCCGCTGAAAAAGGTCTCGTCGATTTTCATCGAATCCGTGTTGGTTTCCGGGGACAGCCGATCATCGGCGGTGTCGGGGTGAACGGTAATTTCCTCTTCGACAGTTCGAAGTTTCAGTTTGATCTTCAAGGGGCCCAGCTTTTCCGTCCCCACTTGAATGTTCGCCTTGTATGGCTCGAAACCGTTCGCTTCAATCTGAAGGAGGTAAGTTCCCGGTTTCAGATCCGTGAGACTGAATCTGCCATCTTCTGCCGTCACCGCCGCCAGTTTTGCGTTGGTCTCTTGATTGACCAGAGTCACTTTCACTCCGGCCAACTTTCCGCCGCCAGATTCCTCAACTTTTCCAGTCATGCTTCCGTTCTCCTGCCCCAGAAGAAGAACCGGGAACATCACAAATACGAGAAACAGGCAGAATGCGAGACGCCAGGTGACGGTGAGAACTGCGCAGCTATCCCAGGAAAAAAGGCGGCACATACCTCTGTGGCGGCGGCCAGAGTGTAGGTCCGGCGGCACGAGCGATCGCCCATCCCAGCCAACAGGGACTAAGCCGAGGTAGTGGTAGTCAGTCTGCTGCTGCACGCGGACTTGCACCTCCGTGCGCCTCCAGATTTGCTTGGGCTGTGCGCACGCGGGGAGAAACGTGGGATTGACTAACGTGCCATTGCCAGGCCGTTTCCATGATTTCATCCAGCGAAGAGTGGCGTGGCTGCCATCCGAGAAGTTCCTTGGCCTTCCTGCCATCTGCCACTAGACACGGGGGATCGCCGGCACGGCGCTCCACCTCGCGAACGGGAACATGACAGCCACTCGCCCGTTCCACAGCGGCAATGACTTCACGCACGGAGTGACCCTTTCCGGTTCCCAGATTGAGGGCAGCGCTCTGGACTCCGTCCAAGATGTTGGCGAGCGCGAGGTAGTGCGCTTCCGCCAAGTCCGTCACATGGATGTAATCCCGGATTGCGGTTCCGTCGGGTGTTGGATAGTCTGAGCCGTAGATCTCCACAAAGGGAATTTCACCCAGCTCGGCCTTGATCGCGCGTGGTATTAGGTGGGGTTCAGGATCGTGGTCCTCTCCAATCTCACCCGCTGGGTCCGCGCCCGCAGCATTGAAATACCGCAAAGCCATCCATCGCAACTCGTAAGACTGGGCATACCAGTTGAGCATCCGCTCCACGAAGAGCTTGGACTCTCCGTAGGGACTGACGGGCGACTGGGGGTGATGCTCGGGAATGGGAACCTCTTGCGGAACTCCGTATGTGGCACAAGTAGAAGAGAAGATGATGTGCTTCACCCTCGTATCGACCATGGCATCCAGCAAATTGAGCGTATTCACCACGTTGTTGTGGAAGTATTTGCGAGGGTTGCCCATGGATTCGCCAACGTAGGCGTTCCCAGCAAAATGGATGATGGCTTGAATGTCGTAGTCCCTTATCATGTCTCGGAGTAAGTTGAAATCTGCCAGATCGCCCTGTACAAAAGGTCCCCACTGCACGGCCCAGCGATGACCGGTGCTCAGATTATCCAGCGCGATCGGCTCATATCCGGCTCGTGCCAACAACTTAGCAGTATGGCTGCCGATGTACCCTGCACCACCCGTGACCAATATTTGCACTTTTTCTCTCTCTGAAAACGGAGCGACCTGGCTGGGCGGTGGTCCAGGTCAACATGCCTTGAATGCTTTGCGAACGTTTCATTACAACCGGGGCCACCATACGGGAGCAAGAAGGCCGCGTCAATTACCGTGCGGGCTAACCCCGTCGGCTAGTACTGCAAGCTCGTTTTGATTTGTCGAATTACCCAGGCGAGGCTTCGGCGCGCATCCTTCAGATAACGTATTGGAGGCCGATACGGTAATGCCTCGGAGACGCCCGCTCTATCCAACGGACTTGAACAAGCGTGGGGATCTGTGCAGGCATATGAGGGAGCCTAAGCTGGCCTTGCAGGAGCGCGGATTGCTTGGGGGTGTGAGTCGCAAGAAGGCAGAACCCGCCGTCGGAGATATCCTTTACCCGCCCGCTGATGGCCACTGTTTTGTTCTTCGTCTGATACGAAGACAATTCGCTACCCGCAAATTTCCCGTCGACTGGATAGCGGGAATGGCTTCGTTTTGTACGCGATTGTAAATCCATCTCATCACAGGGAGAACATAACCATTAGTTTTCGTGCCTTATTATAGAGTCAGAGTAATCAAGTATCGATGGATGAAGAACTGCGCTTCACCCTGATGCACCTTCCGAAAACTGCAGGATTCTCGCCAGGATGCCGGACCGGTCACAAGCTCCAGTTTTGAACATAAGGGATCTCAAGAAAGCCTTTGCGGTATTGGGACTGATGTCCATTCGGCAGGCGATCTGCTTTGTTGCATGTCCCTGCATCAGAAGTCCGAGCGTTTCCGTTTCCCGCTGCGTCAAGCGAAATTTCTGAGCCACCAGTCCAAGATCAAGCGGTGCTCGATGGTTCCTTTCCAGCAGAATGGCCAGACTCGGCCCGGCACCGTTTGCCATCTGAGATTTTAAGGTGAACACGCGTAACTGATACTGCCTCTTACCAGATGTAACCACATTGGAGAATCTTGGGCGCTGATTGCCGTTCGGCTTCGGAAGCAGCGACTCGATCCGTCGCACGAGGAGATTGTCAAAGCCTTTGTTTCGTCGCGGGGTTTCCGGATAAGAAAGGATACAAACAGCTTCCTCGTCTGCGTTAAGAGGCCGCAGGAAGGCGTCCAGCAATATAAGCCCAGCGGAATGGGAATTTGTTCTTTCAGACGGTCGAGGTATCAGTTCCTTCGCCCTCGCGCTTACCTCGGGCAGACCTCTTGACAGGCCATTTCCGTTTGTCGCGGAAGCGCGACGGAGTCTACCTCGAGGTCGGTCTTCGTTGGCGCGGCCCAGCTCACGTGTATACAGCATTTGCATTGCCCCACTCCAAAAACTGAAGAGTAGTAATTATAGAAATTGGATAGCTGGGTGGCGGTGGCCCGGCTGACAAAGTATCGTCAGCAATTCGAATCCCTTGGCCCATAGAGGCAGCCTAGGGTAGCAATCAGCGTCAGACTCGGTAATCCGCTGAATACAGGAGCCAGGAAACAGGAACAACTGAAACGCATGTAGAGGAAAGACCTCATGAGCTTGTATTTCACTCAGTGCCTCTATTGCTCCTCAGGGCCTCCAGCAGGCACTCTCGGGGCTCCCGCGGAACCGACGTACCAACGAAAGGTCTTGCTCACTTTGGACTTACAAGCATTTGGTCGTTCTACTCAAACACGGTTTTCGCTCTAAAGCTGTTTCCGGCGGCTCGCGCCGGATGTTCTTCCCGGCCTGGTTCGTCTCGCCCGCTAGGAACGGGAAGATATGCTTACTATGTGGACCACAATCTCTTCTGAAAGTCCTTTGTATTGTCCGTCTTACAACCAAACGCAATTCCAAGAAAATAGCCATGAGGGTTTTACGAGGTCTCACCTCTTAAACGTACTTAAGGGGCCTCGCCCGAAGCAAACTGTCGCCAAGGCCGAGAAATTGAGCGACTCCCATCAGTTCGCAATGATTCAGGTCAAGAATGAAGCTCAGACAAAGGTTTTAATTGCCGTTGCACTGTCGAAAGTAGGCAAAACCTCAGATGCAATCGCTACAGCCGAAGCGGCGGTTCCACAACTTGCTCGCGTTCAGTCGGATGAAAGCATGCTTGCTGCTATCCGAGATGATGCAGCGCGCTCGCTTCGAGACGCACAGGGTCTGCTAGACTATCTGAAGCCCATCCAATAGATGCTTACCAATCTTGGTACCCAATTCTCGGATTACCCTGATAAGCCAATTCGGGGGAAAGTGATGAACCACTGACCATCACAAAATCCGCTTGGCATCAGTGCATCGCTACTCTGCCAG
>DATEPX010000098.1:0-4571 GCA_035272945.1 Terriglobales bacterium | reverse complement strand
CGGGGTAGCGGCCGCCAATGGTTGTGCTGAACGATCGATGACGACGGGATTGCGCAGAGCGCGGCCAAAACCCTCAAACTGAATCTGCACTTGATCCCCGTTTTCGAGAACGATCCCTTCGCCGAAGCTGAAGGCATCGGCGCCGAAAAAATGGACATGAAGATCCCCCGGCTGACGGTGTCCCCGATGTTTGAAGTGATGATGCTCGATGTTTGCCAAGCTGTGCGACATCGCGCTTTCACCCGTGCGAATTTGGCGATGCCACAGGGTTTTCCCATTCCGTTCGATGGAGACCTCTCCTGAGACCGATTGGAACTGGGGATCCAGCACCAGCTCAGGCCCGATGGCGCAGCACATCAACTTCGAAGCCGCCAGGTAAAGGTAATTCTTTCTCTCCACTACATGGTCGGAAAATTCATTCCCCATGGCCATGCCGATTCGTCTCGGCTTGCCGGATGCGTCGATGATGTAGATGCCGGCGATCTCCGCCTCTTCGCCGCCATCCTCAGCGTCTGCCGGCACTTCTAATGGCTCTCCCTGCGCACGCAGAATCCTTCCACAGCCTTTGTAGAACCACTCCGGAGAAATCCCAATCGCGCCTGGGGCCGGCCGTCCGCGCTCAACTCCCCACTCGTACATTTTCATGCTGTCGGTTGGAGTTGTATCGGCAGCATGCATCACTTGCCGGTTTTGTGCACTCTTGATGTGCGTCAGCCCGGTGCCGCTTACCAGGCATTTCCCCGGCTCTTGCGGGTGATCGATGGCCGGGAGCATGCGCCAGTCAGATCGACCCACGTAGATATCGTCATAGGCCAGATTATGGTCGGAAGCACACTTCTTCACCGTGGTGATCAGGTCCGTGCCCGCGGCAAGAGCGTGTTGTGCGAGCTCGTAAATGGACTTGGCTCCGTCCAGAAGGATGATCCGTGGATCGTTGACCATCCCGATCCGGCGCTCGCCTTTGCCGTTCTGAATCTGGAGCAATCTCACCGCAGGGCCTCCGCTACGGATGAAAAATCCTTTCCTTCCCAGCCCCGCTGCCGCGCCTCACGAAATAGCTGCTCCGCCGCTTTTCCCGTGCGGAACTCCACGCTGTGCTCCGCGGCCTCCTGGCCGGCATATTGCAGATCCTTTTGCATCAACTCGAGCGCGAAGTTAACCTCATAGATTCGTGCGGTCATGCGGGCTGACAGGGCTTTCATCAGCGGGCTGCCAGGGGCGCCGTTGTTCAGTATTTCCAAAGCACTGTCGCGGTTCAGACCGCTTCGCTCGATGAGCGCGAGTGCCTCCGCGAGCGACGCTGCCTGTACGCCGCATAGATAGTTGTTGATCAGCTTGAGCAGAGCGCCGGAGCCGGAAGCGCCTACATGGATCACTTTCCGGCTCATGGCCTGCAGCACCGGACGCGCACGCTCCAGGGTTGCGGCATCACCCCCAACCAGAAACGCCAGTTCACCGGATGCCGCGTGACTCTTGCTGCCGGTCACCGGAGCGTCCAGGAATTCACACTTGTGCTCGCCGGCGGCCCGCCCCAGTTCCCGAACCCAGCCTGGCGAGAGCGTGCTGCACTCGACGATTACCGTGCCCGGGCGCGCCGCGCTCAATGCGCCCATTTCGCCCAGCCAGACCTCCCGCGAAGCTTTGTCATCAGCCACCATGGAGAGGACCACATCAGCATTCCCCGCCGCGTCGGCTGCCGAAGACGCAACTTGTGCGCCTCTCGGTTTCAGCGCAGCGGCGCGCGCCGGCGTCCGGTTGTAAACCGTCAAGGCAAAGCCGTGCTCAAGTAATTGACCGGCCATCCCCGAGCCCATTACACCCAACCCCATCAGTGCTACGCGTTGCACGCTAGACGCCCCCTTATTCGAAGTTCGGTCCCGTTCGCTATCGGTTCACGACCGAGTTTCATGCCTGCGGCAAAGCATACTGCGGCTCGGAAAGGACGACCGGCCGCACTTGCCGAACCATTGCCAAGATCAGTAGGAACGCAGCCACGTGGAATGTACCCACTATTCCGAAAACTGTCGGCCATCTAAAATCATGGTCAAGAAGGTAGCCGACAACGAGATTGAAGACTACACCCCCGAGCGAACCCCCGAAGCCAACCAGACCGGCAACTGAGGCGACATTGCGCCGGGGAAACAGGTCGATTGGCAGAATCATGATCAGTGTCGACCAGGACTGCTGGCCAAAGAAGGCAATGCTGAAAATCAGGATTGCCCATTCGACGGCGGAATGGGGAACCAGGAGGATGAGCGGCATGACCGCCACACTGGCGCCCATGGCAGCCTTGCGAGCAAAATTCAGCGACTTGCCACGGGACAACAGCCAGGCCGAAAGCCAGCCGCCAAACAGACACCCGACTCCGGCCGCAGCATAGGGAATCCACGCATAGTAGCCGATTTTCTTAGTATCAAAGCCGCGAACGTCGTAAAGATACTTGGGGAGCCAGAACAGGTAGAAATACCAGCCTGCATCGCTCAAGAACTTGGCAAGGACCAATCCCCAGGACTCGACATAGGTCAGCAACCGAAACCAGGAGATGGCTCCTTCCTGGCTTTCGGTTGTGATGAACACTTCCTGGATCTCGAGGCGCTCAGCGGAGCTGAGCTGGGGATGTCGTTCGGCAGGAAAGTAGGCGCGCAACCACCATACCGTCCAGGCAAGTCCGACCGCTCCCACAACGAAGAACACCCAGCGCCAGCCAGCGGCGCCGATGATGAGGGCTATCGCAGGCGGCGCGGCAACCGCGCCTACTGCTGTACCCGCGTTGATGATACCCATTGCCGTTGATCGCTCACGGATGGGAAACCACTCCGCAACGGCCTTGGTCGCCGCGGGAAATCCGCCCCCTTCGCCAATGCCCAAAAGCAGCCGCGAGGCCACCAGCATGCCAAAACCGGTAGCCAGGCCGTGTGCCGCACACGCCAACGACCACCAGGCCATGATGAGCGCGAATCCCCGGCGCGTGCCCAGAGCATCCAGAAGGCGCCCGCCGCCCGCGTACATAATGGCGTAGGTCGCCAGAAAGGCCGCCTGTAGCTCTGAAAACTGAGTGTTGGAGACCGGAATATCCCGCTGAATGGCGGCGATGGCTACGGGTACGGTTTGCCGATCGAGATAGCTGATGGCAATGGCAGCGCCAATCAGGGATGCGATTTTCCAGCGTAAACGCATCACGAGTTCTGACGCTTCCTCTTCCCGTGCCGGGGTGGTCCCAGCACCAACTCAGAGATGCGGTTTTCCAGACGCGAGCTTTCCTGCTGCTCGTGAGCCCGCGAAAGCAGATCCCTCACATCGAGGAGGTGTTCGGTCATTCGCTTGCGCGCTTCGGCTGCATTTCCCTGCGCGATCGCGGTATAGATGCGTTGGTGAAACGCCAGGGTGTGCTGTACCGAGACCATCTGTGAAGTGAATTCAATCAACTTGTGAAAGGATTGGTGAACCACGGTAAAGAGCATGCCGCACACCCGGCTGCCGGCGGCATGGAAGATGATCTTGTGAAATTCCAGATCGTGCTGGCTGAGGAGCTCGTGGTTCTCGGCGTTCTCCTTCATGGCCTGCATTTCGTGGCGCAATGCGGTGCGCTCCCTGGCCGAGGCACGACTCGCAGCCCGTGCCGCCAACTCCGGTTCCACGATGATTCGTGCCTCAATCAGTTCATCGAACGAAATACCGCTCAGCAGGATGAGGAACTCGAGTGGCTCGCACAACAGACTGCTGGTGCCGTCGTTGACGTAAGTCCCGTCTCCCACTCGCTGCGAGATAACACCGATAATCTCCAGGACCTTCAGCGCCTGTCGCAGAGACGAGCGGCTGACGTGAAACTTGTCCGCCAACTCACGTTCCGCGGGCAGGCGGCTTCCTGAGATCAGCGTTCCTTCCGAGAGCAGCCGCTTAAAAGTAGTCAGCAGCCGTACTGTGACGTCTTCCTTATAACTGGTTAGCGGCTCAGCTGCCATAACATCCATTCCACCTCCAAATGCAAAGAGCGCCCCCAGTCGCTTTTGGTCCGGCCGACGCGCGACCTCCTGCTAAGGTAACGGAATTCAGTCTCTTCGCCTGATTTCAATGTTCTTCTCGCACCTGGTTGCCAGGCGAAGCCGCGGTCAGCGGCGAACTCGGTGGCCATTGTCCAGAAGACGCCACCCGGAACTGTCCCTTCAGACGAATGTCGTCGGACGCGCTCCCCACCATGACGTCAAACGCCTCCGGTTCCACCACGAACGCCTGCTTGTTCGTGTCCCAAAAAGACAGCCGCTCCACCGGAAGCGAAAAGGTCACGGTTTTTTTCTCGCCCGGCCCGAGAGTGATGCGTTCGAATCCCGCTAGCTGCTCCCGCGGCCTTTTCACCGTAGACGAAACCTGGTGCACGTAGAGCTGGACTACCTCGTCGCCGGCCCGCTTGCCGCTGTTCTCCACGTCCGCCCTGACCTTGATCTGGCCATTTCCCGGCACCTGCTCGGAGGAAAGGCGCAGGTTACTGTACGAGAAGGTGGTGTAACTCAGGCCGTGCCCGAACGCGTATTGCGGTTTGCCATCGAAATACATGTAGGTGAAGCCTTTGGTGA
>DATEPX010000097.1:0-3897 GCA_035272945.1 Terriglobales bacterium | reverse complement strand
GTTCGCCAGCGTGCCGGTCGAGAAATTGATGAAGGCTCTAGAAGCTGAAGGCATTCCCTGCGAGCCGGGATATCCGCCGGTTCACTCGCTGGATTTATTCCAGAACGGCGCATATCGCCAGAGGCTAGGAGGCGAGCAGCGGGGACAGAAACATGCGTTCTTGGAGCAGCCGTATCCCAACGCCCAGCGCGCGTTCTCTGAAGCCATTTGGATCCCGCAAACGGCGCTACTAGGAGATGAAGAGGACATGCAGGAAATCGCCGGGGCGGTGCGCAAACTACAGAAACACTCCACATATCTCGTCTGATCCTCGCCTGTCCAAAAAAAGAAAATCCTGGCCTCATTGAAGAGGCCAGGGTCGGTATCGTCGAAGAAAACTTAGGTCAGAAGATAAACTTCGCTCCCAGTTGCAGGATGCGCGGATTATGCGCATCCGTTACTTGCAGGAAACCGTCGCCCGGGCTCAGGCTGAATGTATTATTGGCTTCGCCCAAGTTGGAAGCAGCAGAACCAGAGTCTCCGGCGATAGGTCGCCATTGGGTATGGTTAAATATATTGAAGGCCTCTGCACGAAATTCGAAGCTCATCCTCTCGGTGATCTTGAAGTGTTTGAAGAGAGCCATGTCGAAGTTGGTCCAGTGTGTGTTGTTTAGGCCGTTGCGGCCGGCGTCCCCAAAGGTCAGACCGCGTGGTAGCGCAAATGCATTCGGGTTATAAATCTGAGGTCCTAGTTGGTCAAGACTCTGCACCACTCCCGCGCTGGGATCGCCTATCTTGTCAGGACGCGCAGCCGAGCCGATTCCGTTAGCTACACCGGCATTGTCAGTGGATACGATGGGGCTAAACGGAGTTCCAGTCTGGAAAGTCGTGATTCCCGAAAACTGCCATCCTCCGAGGACTTTGTTGGTCAAGCCGGGGCTCTTGAAGAAGGGCAGATCCCAAATGTAGGAGATGCTCAGGATATGCCGTTGGTCGAAATTGGAACTGGCGCGGTTGGTGGAGGGATTGTATGAATCAACGAAGCTGCCGTCAAAACGATCAGATGCATCATCGATGGAATGACTCCAGGTGTATGCGCCGCTGACCTGCAAGGAACCAACACTGCGCCGCACCGAAGTCTGAAATGCGTGGTAGAGCGAGGAAGCTTTGTACTCCAAATGAGCTATGTCGCCGTAGCCTGGAAAGGGACGGAATGGATCAGGATTCGTGCCGCATGCAGCAATGCCTAAATTTACTGCCGCGCTCCCCTGGATTGGGGCACCGCTGCCGGTGGACCCCTGAGTCGGTACACCAAAGCTGTTCTGAAAAAAAGTACCCGTGCTCGGATCTGTGGGGCCGCAGTCGGATGAGGCTGTGGTTCCATCCGGATATGTGATCTCTGGACTGATTGCCTCTCCTGGATTGTATGGATTCTGGGAAACCGACCGAAGCTGATTTAGATCTGTCTGACGGTTCAGATGCGTCCCCTTGCTACCGACGTACGAAACGGTGGCAACAGTATTCCTGATAATTTCGTGCTGCACGTCAAAATGCCATTGCTGAATGTATGGCCACTTGGCCTTAGTGGGAATGGCATTTACGGTGAGCGGGAGTTGCGCTTGCGCTTGGCCGCTTCCCGAGTAACCGATGATGTTGTTACGTTGCGCTGCGTTCGCCAATGGAGGCGAGTTCTCTAGAGATTCAGTGTTGCCCTCATTGCCATTGGCGTGCTCGAAAAAGATGCCGTATCCGCCGCGAATCGCGGTCCTCCCGTTTCCGCGCGGGTCGTAGGCAAAACCGATACGCGGAGCAGGATTGAACAGATGGCCTTGCATACAACTAACGGGCACGCCACGAGTCACGCCACATTGGACAATTCCGTTCGGCAGATCGCTAACTGAAGGTATCCCTCCATCGGCCGTCAGAAAATTCACGGTGCCGTCGGAATTTACGCTGGTTTGGCCAACGACGTAACGCGTTGGATCGAAGTTGAAGGCCTGTTTCTGCTTTTCCCGGTACGTCCCAAATAAGCTTACCCTAAGCCCCAAGTTTAGAGTCAAATGATTGGTGACATGCCAGTCATCCTGGAAATAGGGCTCAAGTATCTTGTAGCGGTTGTAGTATTTGATGAAACGGTCCTGCTGCCCGAAACTGGATATTCTTCCCAAAAGCAGATCTGCGAACGCATTTCCAGTCGTGACGGCGCCGTTCGAATCGTCAAACGTTAAATAACCGGGGATCGAGCCGGGGCTAAGTTCGCCTCCTAATTCATTCTTCTGCCCGGTAACTGCGTAGGCGCCGAACTGCAGATTGTGTTTGCCGACGATCTTACTGACGTTATCGCGATAGGTATATGTGGGATTTGAGTTATACACACCATTCGGAATGTAGCCCGCATCCTCTCCGAACCCACCGCCATAAGCGCCGGTGACAAGATTAATGCCAGGCAGAATGCCGTTACCGTTACCCGGAAATATGTCCGGTACTACGAAACCCGGAAAACTCGAGCGCTTCCAATTACCCACGTTGTTAAGGATGATATGGTCGGTCGTATAGCTGAATACGAACTCATTCAGCAGGGTGGGTGAAAACGTAGAGTTAAGGCGGGTCACCAAAGCTACTCCCGGTCCTTTGAATGCCGTCTGAATTGTGGGGAAGCTGCCTTGGTTTGTCCACAGCGGGACAGCGGTAATAGTGTCCCACGAATCGTGAATGAAGCGGAATGTGAGACGCTGCTTATCCGTCAAATTGTGATCCACCCTAATCAACTCTTCGCGCCAGTTAGTTGGTTGAACTGGAGAAGCTACAAACACCGAATTGGCACCGCTTCCTCCGGTTGGAAGGGGAATCTCGCTGAGAAGACCTTGCACCGTCGGATCATTCGGATTGAAACCGGCTGCTATTAGGTCAGGACCTACACTCGGGCAGCTGCCTTCGGAGTTCTGCGGGGGACATTGATCGCTAAAATCGCCGCCACGCTCCGCCACTGAAGGAACCGGTACGTTGAAGTTCTGCCCCGGAACACGATCTCTACGCCACTCCTGCGACCAGAAGAAGAACGTGTGATTCTTCCAGATCGGCCCGCCAACCGTGTAGCCATAGTCATTCTTTTTGTAGGGCGGAACCGTATCTTGGAAGAAGTTGCTGGCGTTGAAAGCGTCATTGCGCACAAACTCGTAAACGTTGCCGTGAAAACCGTTGGTTCCGGACTTGGTTTCGACCTCGACAGTACCTGATCCATTGCGCCCGTACTGCGCGCCGTAGTTCGAAGTAAGCACTTTGAATTCAGCGATGGCCTCAAGACTTGGATAAACGTTTAGAGTTTCATTGCTGCCGTTATCCATGTTGTCGCCGCCGTCGAGTTCCCAGTTGTTGTACTCAGTACGGCCACCGTTGATGCTGAAGGCCACGTTGCCATACACACCGACCGTGCCTTCATCTTGGCCGGTTTGATTGCTGACGCCAGGGATCAGTGTGACCAATTGGGTAAAATTACGGCCATTGAGTTCGAGCTGCGTGATTTGCTTACCCGTGACTGTGCCCGTGAGGTCGGAAGATTGAGTCTCCACTTGCCCGACGGCGGTTCCTTCGACCTCCACTACGGTGTTGCTGGCGCCAACCTGCAAGGTGATGTCGGTCCGCGCTTTCTGCCCTACGCGAAGGATTACGCCCGTCGCTTCGTATTTCTTGAAGCCCTGCGCCGTTACATCTACGACCACCGGTCCAGGCGGCAGTCCCGCCACGAGATAGTCGCCACTATCATTGGTAGGCACGGTGTGGTCGATGCCGCGATCCGGGCTGCTGACCCGCACTTGCGCGCCCTTGACAGCGGCCCCGCTGGGATCGGTGACGGTGCCGGTGATGGATGCGGTGTCCTGAGCGAAGAGGCTCGCGGAAACAACGAGAATGAATAACGCA
>DATEPX010000096.1:0-6115 GCA_035272945.1 Terriglobales bacterium | reverse complement strand
CGCGAACGAACCGGTGGAGAAGGCCACCAATGCGGCGGCGCCCTGGCCGGAGCTGATCCATGCGCACTCGTCCCCGTTCTCCTGTCCGGTGAACGAAGAGCCGGTGTTGTTGACCCATCCGCCCGCCGGATTCTGGTCGGTGATGGTTTCGGCATATTCGTGGCCGCCGACGATGGAGTAGCCGTCGAGCGAGTTGCTGACGAAATTCGCACCGCAACTGGCACCGAGGTCGGACACATAGGGCATGTTGGTAAAGGCGATGTCGCCATAGGGGGACGGTGCCGCACCACCGCCGCTCAGGGTGGTGTCGCCGTTGTAGTCGTGCCAGGCGCAGAAGCCGCCGCCCGGGGTGTTGAAGCCGTCGGGGTGGGTACCGGTCGGCGACAGGATCACGTATTGCGCGTAGCGGTTCGATGCTTGCGTGGTGTTGCCGAAATGTCCCGCTGCCTTGACTGCTTCTGCAGCCAGCTGCTTGCCTGAGGCCTGCGACGGCGAAGCGGCCGAATTGTCATACCAGATGCCGGCCAGGGCGCCGCTCGGGTAACCCACGTGCGGCGCTCCACTCGGACAGGACGTGGCGCCAACCGCAACCTGCGATCCATCGCAATACTGAGTCATCACGCCCGACCAAAGCTCGCCATTGGTGCCCAGACCCTTGATCCAGGCCTGAATATAGGGCGCAGCGTTGCTCGGGTCGCCCGTGAATGTCGCGTAGCCGTTGGAGTTCGTTCCCTCCGTGCCCCATTGCGTACCCCAAAACACCAGGTACACCTTGGGTGCGCCGCTGGTCACGCCGATCGAATCGACGCCGCCTCCGAAGCTCAGGGTCTCCGGGCCGGTGGCGGCAGCGGCGATGGCCGGCTCCGTCGCGCCAACGCTGCTTTGCTCTTTGTGTTCCGCATCGGCCGGCCGCACCACACCACGGTTGGCGGCTTCCCATGCTTTCATTTTCTCGTGGGTTTCCCGCGTCGGGTGGACGCCGTGTCGGTAGGGGTGACCGTAGCGCGGCGAATGCGGATTGATGGCATCCGTGGCATTACCGGCGTCCTTGGCGACAACGACACCGGCGAACGCAAAAGAGACAAACGTGAGAAGGGCGAATCGACGGGCATGCATGAGTGGCTCCTCTCCTGGTTCTAGGCTCCTCTCCTGGTTCTAGTAATTTCCACTTGACGCCGCGATAGATTTACCAAAATAAACCCGACACGCTATACCCCGACCATCACACAGTCCGTGGCCTTTGAGCCCCGTCCCTGCTAATCGCTCAGAGTAAGTTGCGGGATGTTTTTTTACTCGTCGTAGTCCTACTACGACGGGCACGGATCGTGCTCGCTACAAACTCGACCGTCAACGCGTGAACTACCTAGGGATTTGCACCCATCTAGCGGATGCTCGATGCCACGCGGATATTTCCAGGTCGTACAACCACAGAATCGGCTCGATCGAAGACGTGATAATCATCGGAGGCGGACCAGTCGGCTTCATCAACGCTCTCGGCCTAGCTCAAGCCGGAGTCCGCGTGAGTGTCATCGAAGCCGAACCGCACATCGTCAACTCCCCGCGGGCGGCGGTGTACTCCTGGTCGGTTCTCGGCGGTTTAGGGCGCCTGGGAATGCTGGAAGAGGCCGAGGCCGCCGGCGCGCGCAAGCAGGACTACACGCGTAAGAACAGCGTAAGCCCGATCCCCGCAATGATGTCCGACGTGACAAAGCTACTTGGGATACTTACGGCGCCATCGCACGGGGCCGCGGCGACGGGTCCGCCGTGCAAACAATTGGTCGTGAGTTCCGATGCGATGAAAAATCACCGCCTCGCGCCGAACGCGAATAGATAAGCAAGAGGTCGTCACGCAGGTGACATTCCGTCAATCCGTTGCACCCGCAATCGCTGCGAGTATTGTTTACGAAGTCGGGAACTGCCGGCTCGACCGGGCGACGGGTAGAGAGGGAATAATGCGCTTACGGTCGCTGCTCGTCCTCCTCTTGTTGGCAATACCTACGTTTGTCTCGGCGCAGTCAACTCCGGATGCTGATTTCTGCGCGGGCTCTGCTGGAACTGTTGACGATCGGATCGCCGCGTGCACGAGTGCGATCACGTCGGGAAGGCTTTCAGCAGCAAGCCTTGCCGTAGCGTTCAGGAACCGCGGCAACGCATGGAGCGCCAAGGGCGACAAGGACCGGGCGATCGCGGACTACAACGAGGCGATCCGGCTCTATCCAAAATCTGCCACTGCCTACAGGAATCGTGGCATTGTCAGGATTCCCGGAGCCCCCGCATTTGGTGACGGCGCGAATGCCAAGGCGCAGCACTTGACGCCCAAGGTCTCGGCGTTGCTGAAGACGGCGCAGGAGCTGATGAACGCTACGCCGCCGAAGTACGCGGAGGCGATCGCGAAGCTGAAGGAGGCAGACGCTTTGCCGACGCATTCTGCCTTCGAGCAACACGTGATCAACGAAATGCTCGGATTCACGTATGCGCGGACCAGCGATTACTCGGACGCGGCAAAGATGCTTGAGAGCGGCTTGAACGACGGCAGCTGGACGAAGCCGATGTTCCCAGGCGTATTCGGGCCTTGGCGAGGCTCTACTATCAGCTCAAGAACTATGACAAAGCGATCGAGTTCGGCACTCGCGCGATCAAGGAGGGCTATGCCGGCTCGGCGCTCAATACCTTCGTAGCCCTCGTTGGTCAGTCGTACTACCTCAAGCGCGATTGGAAGGGCACGCAGAACTTCTACGATGAGCTCGTGAACGGGGAGATTGAGCGAGGCGAGACGCCGCGGAAGGAATCGCTAAGGCTCCTTTTCAGCGCGTGTGTCCAGCTCAACGACTTCCTCTGTGAGTACCGTACCCTTAGGTGGCAGGCCCGATACTATCCTGCAGAAAGGTGGAAGGTGCCGTAACCGGCCGCGTGGCAAGTGCAGACCGCGTACACCTGGGGCCGTCGAACGAGCCCTGCGGGCGGCATGAAGGCCACGCGCTTCGAGTTCGCGCCCAAGGAGGCGCGAGTCAACATGCGCCTCCCCGGCGAGCTGCTGGCCACGGTTAAGCGCGCCGCAGACCGGGCCGGCGTTCCCTACCAGCGTTTCATCCGCCAGGCCGCCAAATGGAATGCGGCAAAGCCTAAGCGCAGACGCCACAGTTCTGCCGACCAGCGCACCCGCTACTGCGGCACATGTCCCGACGCTCGCACCGTAACCCGCAAACACCCGCCAAAGCGTCGTCACCGCCCAAGCGAACGCCACCGGTAAACTCTATCCTTGCCATCTGGCCGCAGCACAATAGCGCAAGTCCTGCTGAGATGTTCGCGATCGACAAGACAGTATTACGAGGCCCGTAATCCTGTAACTCGCACGCCTTCTAAAGTCGACGTACTCAATTCCTCGGTTCACTGGAGAGGCCTATGTTGCAGATAGCCGTCATCAATGAATCCACCGCCATCAACGACGACAACGTCCAGGCAATGCTCTCCGCCTTCGACACACAGTGGAACCAAGACCTCAACGCTGCGTGGGGAGTCGGCTCAGCCCAGTTCACATTCACCCCCAATACCACCGCCCCGCCCGCCGGCGCCTGGTGGGTCGTCTTCCTCGACAACAGTGACCAAGCCAACGCGCTTGCCTACCACGACCTGACCAACGAAGGCCTGCCCATCTCGAAAGTCTTTGTCAAAACCATCCAAGCCGACAACGCATCAGTCAGCGTCGGCGCCACCCACGAAATCTGCGAAATGGCCGTCGACCCCTGGCTCAACGGCGCCTACCAAGACGCCCAAGGGACCTTCTGGGCCGGTGAAGTATGCGACCCAGTGGAAGACCAGCAATACGGATACGAAATCAACGGCGTACTCGTCACCGACTTCGTCACACCCAACTGGTTCGGGCACGAATTCTCACAGGGCGACATCGACTTCAAACAGCACGCCACGTCAGCATTCCAGGTCCTTACTGGGGGCTACGCCCAAAAATTCGACCCCAACCAAGGCTGGATCCAAATAACCGGAGCCAAGGCCATGCAAACTGCCCGTGGGAAAATCGCGGTCCGCGGCTCCCGGCGTGAACGCCGCGCGCGCCAGTGGAAAAACTGGCAACCGAGCAAACACCACTTCGTGGGGTAACACACCCCAGCAACAGAATGACCACGCGAAGGTACCGGTTGCAACTATAGACTCCGGGCTGCCGCCCAGCTTTCAGTGAGTTCAACGGGCAAGTTGGCGGCAAGAGACGCGAGAGGACCAAGTGAAAATCACCTCAGGCCGAAACGCGGTGGGGACGCTTCTATTCCTGCTTGTTTTCTCTACTTCTGTGTTGGCGCAGCAGGCATCCGTACGCCGCAACGTCATTCTTCGCCGCGACCCTTCGACATCCAGTCCGGTTCTGGAGCATCTGGCCAAGGGAGTCAGGATCACGCTGGTGGATGCAAGTCCCGACAGCGGTTTCTATCACGTCAGGACCGAGGACGATCAGATTGGCTGGGTCCTCTCGAAGTACGTCACCGTAGCGTCCGTACCCAACGGGACTCCAACAGATGGGGGCGCACCAACCAACGGCACGCCGCCACCGGCAGATACGTGTGATTCCAATTTATGGAATCACGTCTACCATTCGTATCGGCTGATGGTGAAACAGCCGTGTATCGCCGTGACCGGGACGATCGTAGATGCGACTGCGACTCAAAGGGTCAGGCAGCCTGATGGAGTCCGTCACGAAGGCGATGGGGACACACACGGATGGTTGAAAGTGGACCCCGAGTTTCAGAATCTACTAAATGCCGGCAACATGAGCGATGAGGGCGGCAACCTGGTGTTCGAAATCATATGCAGGTTTCCCGTGACGCAGAAGGACGCTCAAAGTGCGTGCCAAGGCTACACGGACCATGTCGTGCTCCCGCCAGTGGGCTCGCGGGTCAGGATAGCGGGGGTTTACGTGCAGGACACGTTTCATGCGAAGTGGAACGAGATTCACCCGGTTACCAGCATCACAGTGATTCCATGAAGCGTTAGGACACAAAGTCAAGATTCTATGCTCGAATTTGTCGGGACCGCATTCCCGCTCAGTCAGAGCGGCGTGAATGAAACTCTGACCTCGTCGGGCCTCGGTATTGCGGAGTTGTGGGCGGTTTTGTCCGTTGAGACAAGCGGCTGTGGTTACCTCCCCGATCGACGCCCAAAGATTCTATTTGAGCGACACGTCTTCAGCCGCCTGACGGAGCATCGATACGATGCTGGCGATGCCGATATCAGTCAGCCCACTGCGGGGGGATATGGAACGGCCGGCGCGAGCCAATATGATCGATTAAACGCGGCGATGCAGCTCGATCAGACTGCAGCACTCGAGAGTACATCATGGGGGCTCGGGCAGATCATGGGTGAGAACTTCGAAGCGGCCGGCTTTCCCACTGCCGAGGCGATGGCATGGGCCATGACGGCGTCTGAAGACAATCAGCTTAAGGCCATGGTGAGCTTCATGAATGCGATGCGCCTGGTCGATTTGCTCAAGTCTCACAACTGGGCGGAGTTCGCGCGCCGGTACAACGGTCCGAATTACGCGGCAAATAATTACGATGGACTCCTGGAGCATTTCTATGAGCGCTGCGCGAACGGGCCGCCGCTAGATCTGACAACGCGCGCTGTGCAGATTCTTTTGATGTATAGGGGATTCCCACCCGGAGCGATTGACGGGGTTGCAGGCGCAGCGACGCGACGCGCCATTCTGGAATTTCAAGGGTCGACGGGCCTGGCAAAGAGCGGCGTCGTTGACGATCAGCTGCTAAGGACGTTGATGGGGTGAGAGGAGCGTTGCTCGGGGAATGCGTATTCCACGCGATCGTGAACGGGGCTTCCACGGGGTGGTGAACACCGATTCCACGCCAACGTGAACAGCGTTCCACGGGATCGTGAACACTTGGGGGCCGTGCGTGGCGCGGTGTTCACGATCGTGGAAAAGTGTTCACGGTCGTGGCGAGGGAGGTGGGCGGCTGGAGATTGATCGGAAGGCCGACCGCGTAGCCCCGGGGACTTTTTGTCCTGGGGAGCGAGGTCGATGCCGAACGAGAGGATCTCCATGTCGAAGCTGAAGCAGCTGATCGGGCTGCAGGCGAGCAATTTAAGCGTCCGG
>DATEPX010000095.1:0-13925 GCA_035272945.1 Terriglobales bacterium | reverse complement strand
GAAACGCGGCGCATCGCCAAAGGCCTTGGTCACGTCACAGCAGAATTCCGGGGCCGGAGCGGAATTGACTAAGCCCGGGCCGGGACATGTGCCCGCAAAGTCAAAAGCCTGGTTGTTGAACCAAAGCTTCGGGCTTCGCCGCGAACCAGAGATCGAGGGGTTGGCGATCATCGTGGGGCGATCCTCGAGCACGCCCGCCCCGTTGCAGAATCCGTAGGAGTTGTCGGTTATTCCAAAGGGAGTGCCGGCGCTGATCGTATAAATGGTGGAAACTCGCCAGCCGCCTAATACATTGCCCGCAAACCCATCGTTGAGCCATTTCTTGCCGGGGCCAAAGGGCAACTCCACAATCGGCGCAACCGTGAAACGCAGCGGTATGTCGCCTGCGCTAACAGAGCGCTCGGCTTTGCGATTGTAGAGGTCCTGGCCTAGGGCATCGAGCGACCAGAAACCGCCCCAGTCAGACGAGGAATCATCAATCAGCTTGCTCCAAGTGAAGTTGGCGAGCATGGCGAAGCTATGGGAGAAGCGGTGGTGGAATTGCGCCTGCAAAGAATGGTAGACGGAACTGGAGAGTCCCCACCAGCCGGGGTTGATCGTCAGGCAGCAGTAGACCGCGTTGAACCCGGCTCCCGCGTTTACCGCTGCCGCTGCCGTCGGGCAGTACGGGCTACTCGAGGGACCGGAAAAATCAAAAGGGTTGGGTTCCTGGGCGGTGCTCCGAGGCGTCTGCTGGCAAATGTTGTACGCGTAGTTGATTGGTAAATGCGTTCCCTTGCTGCCAACGTAACTAACCTGTGCAACCGTTTGAGAACCGAACTGCTTCTCGATGGTCAAGTTCCAAAGCTGGGTGTAGGCGGGGGTCTGCTTGCGCGGCGCCCAAGACTGAAACGAAACGTTGGTATTGATGGGGATGGGAGCGGTGATGGCCGCAGGGTTGGGGCTGACCACGCCCGGCAGGGGACTATCCCACTGTGTACCCGCGGTGAACGTCGATGTGGCGAGCAGATTTGGTCCAGGCTGACCGTCGCCGGCGCGACCATGTCCGACAAAACCCGGGTGCATGATTCCGTAGCCGGCACGCACCACAAACCCGCCTCGCGGGTTCCACGCCAGTCCAATCCTAGGCTCGAACTGCAGCTTGGATGGATCCAGCGTAGTGTCTGGGGTTCCGTTCACCCCAAATTGCTCCCAGTGCGGAGTACAGGATGAATTCTTTCCACTGAAGTAAATCGCGCACGGGTCGAAAAAGGCATCCCCATGATGAATCTCGTGGAAGGACTGGTCATATTGGTAGCGTAAGCCCAGGTTCAGTGTGAGCCTTGGGGTCAGCTTAAAATCATCTTGGAAAAACAGCGAGTACGACCAAGCTCGCGAAGCAACGAATGCATTCTGTACCTGCAAACTGCTGTTGGCCATCGTGCCGAACAGAAAATCAGCAAAGGCATTGCCCGTTTGTTGCCCGTTGAAATTGAACGCACCAACTACCCCGTTGGGCTGGTAGTTGTCAATGGAATAACGATCGGCTTGTCCCCCTACCTTAATGTGGTGCCTGCCTACCGATCTCGTTAGCGTATCGCTGAGGTGAAAGGTGGAAGCCGGCTCATAAAGCATTCCGCCGTTGGCAATGCCGCTATAGCCGTTGATCGTTACTCCTGGAGTGCCGCACTTGGTCCCGCCACCGGTGTCGGGGACACTTGACAGACAATTGGGAACGCCACTGATTCCGAATGTTGCCGGTGATTCTGCGCCCACTCCGAAGGGCGTCCTGTCACCAATACGATGCGTGAATCCAAAGCGGAATTCATTGAGCGTGGTGGTGGTGAAGGTGTGTGTCCACCCTAGAGTGCTGGCGTAATTCCTGCCCCGTCCCAGTTGCCGACCGGCAGGTCCGACGATGATGTTATAGCCATAGCCAACGCTATAGTCGGTGTGTAGAACGCCGAAAATGTGATCGTTCTGGGAGAAGGTCCAGTCAATGCGCGGATTGAAACGGTTGATCGAATTGCTACTAGGCTCGTTGATCGTCGTAGTGGCGAACCCGGGAGAAATGTTGTTTGTGGAAGTGGGCCAGACGGCCAGCAAGGCCTGAGAGACCGGGCTGATCGAGGTAATCATGTTGTTTAGGACCGGCGTAGGCGTAGACGTTCGTGGGAAGTAAATCTGATGGTCCGGGTTATTGCAGAGGCCGTTGCTAAAACCTTCAGGGCATAAACCGGACAAATCCCCGCGGCGGAAAGCAGCATCGGGGACGTTGACGCCCGCATTGGGCTGGCTTCCGTGCTGGCGAATCGCTTCATAGTCGGTGAAGAAAAACAGTTTGCCTCGAACGATAGGACCGCCAATGCTGCCACCGAACTCGTTGTAGGTCAGTGGATTCTTGGGTTTTCCCGGGTCGACGAAATAGTCCTTCGCGTCGAGCTTCTGGTTGCGGACGTATTCGTAACCAGAGCCATGAAAATTGTTGGTTCCGCTCTTGGTTTCTGCAATCACAATGGCGCCACCGGCCTTGCCGTATTCGGCAGACATGCTGTTTTGCTCGATGCGGAATTCACCAATCGCCTCTACCGTTGGCTGCACGTCCTGGCCGCCAAATACCGGCGGAGTGATGGAGGTGCCATCCAGAAGGTTGTCATCATTGCGCGGCCGGCTGCCGCTGATGCGTACATTGCCGGAATTCCCGCAAGCACCGACGCCTCCATTCCCAGTGCCGCTCCCGGTGCATCCGGTTTGCTGCGAGACTCCGGCTGCCAAAACCAGGAAATTGTAGGGGCTGCGGCCGCTGCCGCTCTGAGTGGGCAGTTGCTCCAGTTCTCGGGAGCCAATAGTCTGCCCAAGATCAGTTTGCTGAGTCTGAAGGATTGGCGTGTTCTCCGCCGTAACCTCGATGGTCTCGCTGGCTAGTCCCACGCTCAGGGTCAGGTCCACCTTCGGCATGGCGTTCACTTGTACGAGGATGCCCTGAGCAAGCGCTCTCTTGAACCCCGTCGCTTCGGCTTCCACCTTGTACGTGCCTGGGTTCAAATTCGTGGCGTTGTACAGGCCGGCGCTGTTCGTTTTCCAGACCGTAGTGACATCGGTTTCAACATTGGTCACTCTCACCGTGGCGCCCGGTATGACTGCACCGCTGGAGTCGGTCACGACTCCGCTGATTCCCCCGAATAAGCCTTGCGCCGGTACCTTCTGGGGGCAAACGAATGCGAACAGCGCGATCACGGCGAACGCGGCACCGAACTTGCCTGATTTCATGGCTTCCTCCGGATCAGAGGAGTTTCATTTAGCCCCGGCCAGGATGGAGTGCATGGAGTGGCTGGCCGGGCTCCGGGGTCGATTTTCGAGTACACGTTTTCTCACGATTCAGTTTCGTTGTCAACCTAGTTCTCGGCGCAACTGTCGCTTTAACTCAGCCATCTCCGCACCAAACGTATAATCTCTAAAAACGGCTCTATGGCGACTTTCTCCCGCGACAGGTTGATCAATCCATTCAGGCGAATCCTCGAACGAGTATCCCGCGGCGTGGTTCTCAGGCGAGGACTACCGTCACAGTTTGGACCCGGAAAAATCTTTGTCTCGCCCGAGGCAGGATTGAAGTACTGCCGGTTCGACTATTCGCGCTGTGAGCCGGTCTTGTTCCAGATGGCCGTTGAGTTGGTGCATGAAGGCGACATTATATGGGATATTGGCGCCAATGTTGGGCTGTTTGCCTTTGCCGCAGCCGGACGAGCCGGAGCGCGTGGAAAGGTGGTCGCCGTTGAGCCTGACCTATGGTTGGTCACTCTTTTGCGTCGCTCGGCTGCAGTCAAAATATCTTCTCGTGCGCCGGTGACCGTAATTCCTGTCGCAGTCGCGGACACGCTGGGCCTGGGCCACTTTCACATTGCGGCTAGGGCCCGTTCGGCAAATTACCTGGACGGTGGCGGTTCCACCCAAAGCGGCGGGTCGCGGGAGACAGAAGTTGTCCCCACCGTGACGCTTGACTGGCTGCTCGAGCAACTTCCGGCCCCGACGGCCGTCAAGATTGATGTCGAGGGTATGGAACATCGCGTACTCCAAGGAGCCGAGAAGCTTATCATGGACGTACGACCAAAGATCTGGTGCGAGGTTTCGGAGCAGAATGCGGAGCCGGTCACAGAGCTGCTCCGGGCAGCAGCATACGACATTTACAACGCCGCCGACGAGCCTTCGGTCCGCGAACCGTTGCGCAGGGCTGTGTGGGATACTCTCGCCTGTCCGCAATTAACGAAACGTGTGATTCGATCATCATGACTCTAGAAAACGAAATCGTTCTGGTTCGCGAACCTATGTTCCACCGCGAATGCGATCGTCGGCTTGTATGGGCATTCGGCTTGGTCACTCCTCTATTGGCGGCCAGATCAGCCTTAGACATACGAAATGGGTATAGCTTCGTTCAGAAGACACTCGAATGACTCGTGCGATTCCGATTGGAAATTGCCAACAAATAAGATCCTTGACGCGTTGATTGAGAATGGGGACCTCTGGGGCTATACGAGTGTGTGCCAGATTGGTCGGAGGATTACACGTTGCATTCGCTCTCATTCGGCAAGTCCCGATAGCGCCCGCCTTTCTTTCTCAAGACATTACGGGCTAGCTTCAAGACATAGTCCACATGCTTGCTCCAGGAGAAATCCCTGACCCGTTGGGGACCGTGAGCTGACATTTTGGCCGAGAGTTCTGACACCCGTACGACCCGAGAGATCTGTTGCGCGAGAACCCCTGGCGAAAAGCAGGGGAAATAAAGAGCCGCGTCCTCGCAAATCTCCTGATGCACCGCCAAGTCCGAAGCCACAACCGGCAGACCGCACGACATCGCTTCCACGGTGGGGTGGGCAAAGCTCTCCGCATAGGCGGCGGTCACATAGATGTGACAGCGCTGGTACACGTGGTGCACCAGCCGGTAGGGGATGACCCCCAACTGCACGAGATCCTGTTCGACCCCTAATTCCCGAGCTAGCGTGGCTGCTCTGCTGGGATCGTAGGAAGCCGTATCAGCGCTGGGTTTCAGCTCGCAGGTGAGCACCAGTTTCACTCTCCTGTCCGGCAGGCATTTCTTAAGCAACGGCAAAGCGCGAAAGAGGGTCTCGAAATTGCGAAAATAATTGTAATGACTGATGTGCAGTAAACGCAGAGCGCGATCCGCGCTGCCAAGCTTCCGCTGGATGTCTTCCGGAAGCGGCCCAGAATCCGCTCGAAACAGCTGCTCGTCGAATCCGTGATGCACAGTTTCAATCTTGCGGTGCGACCAAAGTTCTAGCTGTCGTGCAAAGGCGTGGCTGGGTGCAACCGTGCAGTCGGCCCAGTAAATAGAACGAGTGGCAGCCCAAGACCGGAGCTTCAAATCTAGCCAGGCTGTGTATTCTCCGCGTTGCAGGAGATCGCGAGCAAATTCCTTAGAGAAGTACAAGGCGTTTCCACTCAGGAGAATCTGCGGAACCGGAGGACTAAGAATCGCAACGTTGCCACCAGAAATCAGAATATGGGCTCCGGTGCGTCGCAAGATGCCTGGTAATTCATGTTGTTCAAACCAGAATCGGCGCGCGGCTGATTGCCCTTCGGGTGCGACCAATAGTTCCAGATTGGGAGCTGGCGCAAATTCTTCCTTGAGCGAACGGGACAGCAGCACCGTAGTTTTAATATCGGGAAACTTGATGAGGTGGGGAACTACATTACGAACGTAGGTGAGCCCCGATGCAGCGCTGGCCGCCGATGCGTTCAGGAAAATGTGCATTCCAGTGAGACAGCCCGCGGAGTCCGGGAGTAAATCCGTTCACGAATGTCAGTCGGCTGCCCCTGATTCGACCAGCTTTTTTTCGGTCAAGAAAGGACGCCGCAGATATGCTCGGAGCCGCCGAGGCCAGTCCCTGCGCATGCAGGGCTTTTCCAGCATGACGAAATACAGGCCGCAGATCACAAGAATCGCGGAACCGACCAGGACTAGCTGGATGAGCAGATGTACCCAGTACAAATGTCCGAAACTAATCCGTCGGGTGAACCGCCCAACCAGCGAAATCACGTCATAATGGATTAGATAAATGGAATAGCACATGCCGCCGACGGCTGTAATCCAGGGCTGCGTGAAAAAGTAATTGCTGAGCACGCCCCGGAAGGCGGCGCAGTACAAGAGGAGTATGACGAAGGGGAAAACCCAGTGAGTAAGCCCTGGGACACGAAGCACCACGAAAAGCAGCGGCCAGCCCGCTAAGGCAGCAGCATCCCAATACAGACTACGAGCGGGAACTCCGTGCCAGTAGTTCAGATAAATATCGGCCAGCAGGAATCCCATAAGAAAAAATTGCAGATAACCGAGGATGGAAAGGGAGCTGCGCGCACTGTGCAGAAACAGAGTCTGAGCCGCAAGCAGCGACAGACTTAACGCTACCAATGAGGAGCGCCTTAGCCGTTGGTTCTTAATGGTGAAAAGCATGGTCAGCAACGGCACGAGAATGTAAAACTGCACCTCAATTTCCAGCGACCAGGCGACCCCAATGACGGGGCTGCTGGCTCCATAAACCAGGCTGTGCACGTATAGCAAGCTAGCGCCCAGGTGGGGATAAAGATCAGCAGCGGTTTTACCCTGAATCAACACTGCCAGTAGAAACAGCAGAAGGACCGTGACGAAATAAGGAGGCTCCAGCCGGGTCAGCCGTCTGAAATAGTACGCGCTGAGCTTCACCCGAGGAGTGCCCTGCATGTGGTGCGCCGCAAATGGCAGTGCCAGGATAAACCCGCTGATGACGAAAAACAGTTCGACTCCGCGAAAGCCCACGAGCGCAGTCTGACCTACCCAGTCCGCCTGCGGCGGTGTCGTGTAATGCAGGTTGGATTTGCTCGTCAGGTAGCCACTGAGGTGGAAGAGTATGACCATGCCAATTGCGACAAATCGTAAGCCATCCATTTCTGGTATGAATCGGCCCGAACTGGTCTCGCGAGATAAGTGGGCAAGCAGCCATTGCGCTGGAGACGTACGTTGGGCGCGGGTCTGGCGGCTGGCTTTTCCGGCTGACTTTGGCCCAACCGGACGTGAATCCTTAAACCCGCTGTTATCCACGATAGGAATCCCCTGCTGACAAGGCGGCGCGCGCTAAGCCATCGGCGCATGCTTCCGGCGAATACGCGCAAATCCTTTTCTTGCTGTGCTCACCCATCTTCAGCCTCAGTTCCCCGTCACAAGCCAAAGATTGCATCGCATAAGCAAGTTGCGAGACATCGCGAGGCGGAACTACGCGGCCATTCCAGCCGTCGATTACGAGATCAGTACAGCAGCCGGCCACCGAGGTCGAGATGACAGGCAATCCGCAAGCCATCGCTTCGTTCACCACCAGTCCCCAGGGATCGGTATGCGTCGGAAAAACCAGGATATCGGCCAGGGCATAAAAATCTGCCAGCTCTTCCCGGTGCACAAAACCGGGAAAGCGTATGCAGCCCGGGTCAATACATCTTGCTCTCGCTTTGAGTTCGTCTTCGGTGATCCCACTTCCGACAAAAACCAAGCCCATCTCGGCACGAAGCTTGGGTGCTAGTGTGGCATAAGCCTGCAGAAGATCAAAGACTCCCTTTTCCGGCACCAACCGCCCCACGTACAGAAAAAATCTCCCCGGCAGTTTGTGTGCAGCTTGAACCTGTTCTTTTCGCACTGCAGCAGATTTGCAAGCGAAGAACTGGGTATCCACGGCATTGGGTGCAGTAAAAATAACCTCTTCAGGTATGCGAAAACTCTTCAGGTAATCAGCGGACGCACGACCTGGAACCACAAAACCATCGCAGCGGTTCAGGAATCGACGTTTCACATATTCGATCAGCACGTAGCGCCGGCGCTGATCATGGGCATTGCTCTCGATCCATAGGAGCAGTGGAAGCTCGTGCCGGCGCGCCCAGCAACCCGCCTGCCAGGAAGCGATATAACTGTAGCCCCCGCACAGGACGACCTGAGGATCTGCCCGCCGCAACGCCCGTTTCAGATTCCAGTTCAGCAAAACGTTGTACCTGAGCAGACGCCGCCTAAAGGAAGGAAGCACCTCGTAGCAGAACTGAATTTCGTCCTTGTAAACGCGCCATTCGCGCACGCTCGGATCAGTTTCAGCAAGGAAGATCACGTGTAGATCGATATCCCCGCGTTTCGCAAGCGCGTTAAAGACCGGAATGCGGTAAGGGGAGATGATTTCGGTCAGGATAGCTAGTCTGCGTCTCATGCCTTGGCCAGGCCCACCGGCGATTGGTGGACGATTTGCTGGAGGATCTGGGAGACCACGCGGCCGGTCGTCTCCCAGGAATACTTTCTTGTGTACTGCACTTGCTCACGGTTGTCCCGCAAGTGCAGACTGCCTTCATAAGCCGCTCTTAGAGTCAACGCGACTTCCTCCATCTTTGTAGGATCCACGAGCAGAACGTACTCACCTCCCACTTCCGCCAGAGCACCTCGAGGCGATGATAGGCAAGTAGTTCCACAGGCCATTGCCTCCAGCAACTGCATGCCAAAACCTTCGTGCAGCGAAAGCTCAAGGTAGAAGTCCGCTGCCGCGTAAAGTTCTGCCAACTCCCGGAAATAGGTCTCCGGCAGAAAACTCTCCAAGACGAAGTGCTCGCCCTCGACAAGCCCAAGGCGCTTGAACTCAGTGATTAATCTGCTGACATAAGAGGATGGGCGCCTAAGCCCGGCAACCAGCAAGCAGGAGTTCAAGTGCAGTTCCGCCATTTTGGCAGCCAGAAACGGATAGTTTGCGGAATTCTCGCGCCAGTCTCCCGTCGCGAACACAAGCACAAACTTGCTTACTCCGTATTTCCTTCGAACCGCAGCCTTATCTGTGCGTTGCGAGATTTCGCGGAACCGGGGGTCTGCCCCACAGTACGCCAGAGCCGTTCGGGAACTTGGAATGCCGTAATGCGTGGTCACTCCCTCCCGGGTGAATTCGGAATTGCAGATCACGTAATCGCTATTTCGTAGAGCCGCAACACGGTAGTGCCGTTTGCAGGCGTCAATCAGTGCGCGAACCGGGTTGCTCTTGACCTGCTGTGCGCTCCGAATCAGCTCATCAATGTCATGGCAAATTGTGACCGTCGGGATCCCACGCACGTGTCCTGCACTCTCGGCCATTTTCAGCAGAACCTGCGGCTTCAGTTGCTCCGCATGCTTGGGTAACAGCCAGAATGCGTTGGTTAATTCAGAAGCCTGCTTGATTGGAATCAGGTTGCCACGAAAGGCTTCCGGGAAGATGCCTACGCTGTCCCGATTCACGAGAATCTGTAAGTCCCAATCTTCGGGTAGCTGCCCCGCTAGTTGCAGACACAAGTTGTGCGCATATCGCCCCACACCTTTTGCGTTAGTGACCATTGGAGTGCCATCGATCATCAGGCGAGGCATTCCGCCACCCCCTAGTTCTTCACGAATTCCGCGTATAAGCTTTCAGCGACGCGCTGTGGCTCGTTGCGATCGATGCGCAGCGCGGGAATCGCACTCTGGTTCGCTTGACACTCACGAGCATGGGAAAATCCCGCATTCTTGGCGAGGTACTCAAGCTCTGTAAAGTCGAAGATACTGCGGTGCTGGCCACTCCAGTTCACAATATTGTAGAGCGCGTCCAGCGGCCGCTGCTCCCAAGGATGAGCCAGTCGAAAAAACGATGAATCTCCTTCCAGGTACTTGCGGGCGAACTCGATTCCCGCCGGCACGACGATGCGGTACACACCGCCGGGCTGGAGAATTCTGTGCACCTCCGCCAAGTGGAACTTTACCTCCACCGGATATAGATGTTCGAGAAAGTGCTCAGAATAGCAATAACCAACCGAGGAGTCTTCGAATGGCAAACGGCGCCGCAAATCGAGGAGGAGATCGACATTTTTAGCGCGCGTACAATCAATCCCTACCCATCCCGGATGAGCTGTCTCACCGCAGCCAAAGATAAGCTGCAGATCAACTCGCCGCCGCTGGAGCCGTCGAATCTTGCGCCTCTGGAGAGGGGTCAATCCATACGCGCGAATCAATATCATCTTCAGCTCGAAAAGGCTCTGCCTGACGAAGTAGCGAGGCAGACCGCTACGATCACAAAAGCTCTTGGCAATGTCCCTGAATACTTGTTTCATCTGACTCGACCCTGCCCGTTTGTTTAGTGGCCTACAACTCCACTCCTCGTCGCCAATTCAGCACGCGCTGCCACAAGCGATGACGAGATACGTCCTTTCCCACCGCTTGGCGATGAGATCCCAGTCGAAAGTAAGGGCGTGTCTGCGAGCCGCAACCCCCATTTTGTTTCTTAAGATAGAATCCTGGATGAGCTGCGCCAGACGGCTCAGCATTTCCTCCAGCGTACTGACCTGGAATCCGGTAACGCCATCTAGTACGGACGGCGTCTGGTAATCACGGAACACGATACACGGTAAACCCGTAGCCGCTGCCTCGAGCGTGACTTTTGGGATTCCTTCCAACCGGGACGGCAGAACAAAAATATCGCTCTGCCGCATAATATCCCGCACTTCCGGCTGTGTGCGTGGGCCTTCGAAAGTGACGTTCTTGACTTGAAGTTCGCCGGCTTTCTGGCGTAGTACATTCTCGAAGCCGTCGCGACCTGCTCCCACGATGCGAAACCGGGCTTGAGGAAAGCGGGCGGCTGCCGTCAAAAGGTGCTGCGGTCCTTTCCGCTCGATCAGTGTCCCGACAAAGAGCACGATAGGAACAGCATGGTTACGTTCCAGCGGTTGGGTAAAGAAAGCCGTGTCCACTCCTACCGGCAGAACGTACTTTAGCTCGCGATCTAGGGCGCGGGCCATGTCTCGGGCGACAAATTCCGTGATTCCCGTGTGCACATCACAGTTGGGCAGAACTCCACCCACAAGCAGCTTCAGCAGACGTGGCGGATTAACGATCGTCGCCATAGGCCCCTCCGCGTGGAAAACTGTCTTGGTGAGTCCCCGGAAAAGTCGTGGAGTGTGCAGCAGGAGATAGCTGGCCGGGCTGTAATCCATGTAAGCGATAATGTCGTATCCCGAGAGCAGCTCTTTGAGAATTCTGAGCGTTTTGCCGTACTGTGGCAATTTTAGGAAAAGGATACCCGGGCGTTGGCACAGCCGGGCATCCGGCGCTCGTTCATACCATAGAGTGCTCTCGATGCGCTCCGGATCGAGCCTTAGCACAATCTCCCGTACGTTGAGGCTCTGTGCGTTGGTATTGTCGGCGTCGACCGGAGGCAGGAACAGCACGCGAGCCTTATTCATGTGTATCGGATCTGTAGAACAGATTGTTCTGCCGCTAGGATATGGATGATTGTACCCGCTAAGGAACCGGATCGACGCAGCCAGCACTCTGAGATTGGCCTGTTCGATGCCGGGAGGTCTCTGAGCCAAATTCTAGGCAGATCTTGAAAAGGAAGGAGTCCCGGGAATTGCCACGCGGCAATTCCCGTCCAGGTAGAAGGAGCTTTGGTTACTGCAGAACCGAGAAGTTCATGCAGGCGGCTTCGTTGGTCACGGGCGTGCTACCGGAAGCCCCGGCGTTGAAGCGGATTACGTTGTCTTCTGTCGAGCAGAAGTTCCGCACCCCGGAAACGTTGTAGGTGACCGGCGACGCACCCACTGTGTACTTGGTATTCATCCCGTTGACCGTGTTCTGGCCGGTGGCGAGGAAGACGTAGCCGGCTTTAGCGCCGCTGCCCGGAGACGCCGTGGCCAAGGAATTGTCAATCAGGCAGGCGCTGGTCGGGGTAGGCACGCAGGGTGATTGCCCGCCTAGGCTGGCCAGATTAGCCGCGAAACCCGACATCGGATAGGTCGTCTGGTACTGGATTTCAGCGCGGTTGATTTCGTGGATAGAGTACACGGCCGATGCTTCGTGGGCCGACATGCGGGCACGCAGGAAGTTCGGAATGGCCATGGCGGCAATGATCAAAATGATTGCCACCACAATCAATAGCTCGATGAGCGAAAAGCCTTGCTGTCTGCGGTTGCGTTTCATAGGGTTCCCCGTGTTTGTTCCTCTGCCTTTTGCTTTTAGAATTCGTTGTCTCAAGAACCTTGGGACTAACCACTTTTCGGCCTCAAGGCTCTGGGAGACGGCCATTTGCACGGTATCGACAGCCGATTGGATTGCTTACCAGGGCAGGCACAAGGACCTCCTCTATTGTAGCAATCCTACTAAGCTTCCGGGCATACTGCCGCTCGAATACTGCCGCTCGAACACGTCACTTAGATGCACGTAAGTTGCCCTTACACCGGGCCAGACCTTCCGGAGGCCCCGATGAAGCCGGATTCCCTAACTATTCAGGAAGTGCCGTTTTCTCAACGTCGACAAAATGAATGGATGCCGCGATGTCCCTTAGCCGCCGAACCCGGCCTCTCTCATAGAGCGCAGACTGCGCAATTCCTTGCACTTCCTGGTGTCCCATGTGGAAAGGCAGCATCCAGCCAGGATGTTGGCCCGGCAGGGGTTGCAAAAGGGATAGCCGTTTAAAGAGACCTTAGGTCTTGGGAGCGATCGTTCGCCGTAATTTGTCAACAAAGCCCTGCTCGAATGATCGATCATACTCTCGGAGCACATGGCGCACGCTGCGTCCGGTAACCAGGTGGCAGGTCTCTTCCGCCAAGTTCTTGGCGTGATCGCCGGCTCTTTCGAGGGTCTGGCTCATGGTTACCAGGTGATAACTCTCGCGGACAGGCTGCCGTTCGGGATTTTCTACATGCCGGACGATCATCAGATTGCGCAAGCGGTCGAGTTCCGCATCGTCGCCGAGCACTACCAGGGAGCGGGCGACATCCCGTTGGATGAACGCTTCGCCCGCATTCCCGATCATGCCCGCCACAATCGAAGTCATCGTGACCAGCTCCCCCAGATCATGGCTGTCCACGCGGGCGCTGACAGCGTGAAAGCGGTTGACCACGTTCAACAGCAGATCACCAATGCGCTCCAGCTCAATAATGAATTTCAAGCAAGCGAGCAGCTCTCGCGCCTGCACCTCGGAGGAAATCCGCGGGATCAGGGTGGTTACACCGTCGTTGATTTCGTGGTCTAGGCGGTCGAGTTCCTCTTCGTACTTGCGTACCGAATCCAGAAACTCTTCGGAGCCGGTCTTCAGCCCTGCCAGCAGGGCGTCTGCCGAGGCTTTGGCCGCGTGACAACCGCGCACCGTCAGCTCCAGTATCTGAGCCGGGGAGGGCACAGGAAGTTGACTGCCGTCGTCGGGGACGCTCATGGAGTCGTCGGCTTCTCCTGACTGTGTCCCGAAATTCTACCAGCGACCTGGGCTGCGACTCGTGGCGGGTATCACCCGGAGGTGTGATTTTGGTCACAGCTACACCAGAGACGCCTTACCCCAGCCATTGTGGATTATGGTAAGTTCCGTCAAAGTTATGGGTGGTCTTGTATTGCTCGAACTGGCCGTTCCGTGCGGCCTTGGCAGTCTTGGCCAAGAGGCTTGCGACTTCATCTTTACTCATGGGCTTGAAGGTCCGCACGGCTTTGAGAGCTTGCTCGAGAATGGGCAGCGAATCGCAACCGGTGATGACCACGCTGGTGGGCAGATTCATCGCGTAATGCAGGCACTCGAGAGGAGTGGCAGTCTTGCTCTCCAGGATGATGTGGTCGCCCATAGGCTTCATGGCGAGCACGCCGATATTGTGCTTCACCAGGACCGGCAGAACTCTCTCCTCAAAGCTGTTGTAGTGGGCATCCATGACGTTGAGGGGCATCTGCACTGCATCGAAGGTGAACTGGTGGGCGAACCCGGTTTCCAGCATCTTCAGGTGGATATCGGGACTCTTGTGGCCGGTAAAGCCGATGTAGCGAACCTTGCCGGCTTTCTTGGCTTCCAGCATGGCCTCCATTCCTCCACGCGCGGCAAAGATGCGCTCGGGATCGGTGTCGCGAATCACTTCGTGGAATTGCATTAAGTCGATGTGGTCAGTCTGGAGTCGGCTCAGCGACT
>DATEPX010000094.1:0-5462 GCA_035272945.1 Terriglobales bacterium | reverse complement strand
TTCGGGACCAGGGGGTCGGAGGTTCAAATCCTCTCTCCCCGACCATATCATTCAACAACTTGCGACCGCGTCAGCGACGACAAATGTGAACACCTGGTCTTGCACCCGGGGGTTCACTGTCGCACTTACTCGCTCCTGCATTCAATGCTTACGGTTGCGAACTCTAGAGTCGCAGCCGAGTTGCGACCGCAAAGCGGCAGGGTTTACACAAAAGGGTTTACGTTCTGACATTCTGTTGGCAATTGATCTTCACACCATTGATTCGCTGCGGTAGTCTCGTGAAGCGAACTCCACAACTTCCAGTTGGCTCGTCAGTCGCCCAAAATAGACTAGTCGGCACTATGAGTGTAATCGCCAGCTTTGATGTTGCAGTTCTCGGCGGCCTGTTTCGACAATTGGCGGAGCGAGCGGCAGAAAGCAGAAAAGCCGCCATACAGGGCGGCTCCCGACACATCTGCGGGTTCATTCACTGATGACGTGGTCGGCCCATTCCACCAGGGAAACGTAGATCGGAACCGTACCCCACTGGGCATTCCAACTGCTCAAGTCTGCCTCCGTGACCCCACGGGCCCGGGAGCAAGCTCCTCAGGAAAACACCTGGATGCGTTTGGCTACAACCTTCGCCATCGTCTCGCTCAGCGGAGGCCAACCGATGGGCTTGACCATATCAACGGTTGCTTTGCGCATCAGATAGGTAGCGTCATGGGTTAGAAATATCTGCACCTCATGGCCGGCCTCGGCCAGTGCGACCCCATGGGAAAACACGAAGGACGCGCGGGTCGGCTCATCCGTTCCCCAAGAGCTCCTCATCAAAATGTGCAGTTTCTTCTTCGGCGCTACGGGTGGCTGAGTCTGAGCCTCGCTGGTCTCTACGGTAACGGCTCCGGCGGCGAGTGCACCAGCAGCCAGTTGAGCTGATTGTTCAAGAAAGGTACGGCGGCTTGTCATGCCTTCTCCTCCGTGAGTGGGAGCTAATCCACAAAACGCTGGGTACGGCACCCATCCTTAGATCTTCCGCCAGTGCTGTTGCGGCACCTTGCACTTACCTTCTGCTGACTGTCAATGCCGCCGGTCTCCCTTCTGCCCCATTTGTTCCTCCAGACTTATCCGAGCGGTTACAGATGACTTACAGGCCCACATCCCATAATGGAAGATACCTCGAACCAGTGCTACCGTTAGCCGACTCGGGGGACGAGCGATGGCTACCACCCCAAGATCGGATGCCACGTTCCGTTTTGGCGCTTTCGAGCTTGATGTTCGTGCGGGCGAGCTGCGCAAGCGTGGTGTCCGCCTTCCGCTGCAAGGTCGTCCGATCCAGATTCTAGCCACGCTTGTCGAACAGCCGGGACGGGTCGTTACCCGTGACGAGTTGCGTGCTCGGCTCTGGCCAGCCGACACTTTTGTCGATTTTGAGCACGGCCTTCACAACGCGATCGCTCGTCTTCGCGAAGCGCTGGGTGACTCCGCGAACACCCCACGCTACGTCGAAACCTTGCCCCGCCGCGGCTACTGCTTCATCGCAACCATCACCCAGCTCAGCGCAGTAACGGATCAGTCGGAAGCGTCTGTAGGGCAGCCACTTCCCGCCACGCTCGTGTTTCACCGCTCTTCATCAGTTCCGCGCGTCTGTCAACGCTCACTGGCATTGTCGGCGGCTGCTCTTGTCCTGGTTTGCCTTGCCGCGATTATCGGCCTAATGGCCGGCCGGCGCATGGAACGTAAGCCTCGGCTTGCTTTGCACCAACTCACGTTCCGACGCGGCACGGTTTGGAATGCGCGCTTCACACCGGACAGCAATTCCGTTATCTACGGCGCCGCCTGGGAAGGCAGGCCTGTTGAGATGTTCGAAGGTCGCGTGGACAGTGTTGACGGCCGTGCCCTCGATCTATCTGGCGCCGACGTGCTGGCCATCTCATCGACCGGGGAGATGGCGGTCATGCTCCACCGACAACGCGGACCTTCCGGTTTCGATTTCCACGGCATGTTGGCGCTTGTCCCCCTCTCAGGTGGCGCTCCGCGCCCAATTATGGACCAGGTCGAAGCGGCCGATTGGGGTCCTGACGGGACGCTTGCTATCACTTACCACTACCACGCCGGTAGCAAAGCTCGTTTGGAATATCCCATCGGTACGGTGCGTTACGAATCGGCCACCTGGCTTAGCGACGTTCGCGTTTCCCCCGATGGCCGCAGGGTCGCTTTTATCGAGCACGATCATCCGATTGGCGACGGTGGCTTCGTGTGCGTCTCGGGGCCAGACGGCCATCGCCGCCTTAGCCCTGATTACGGCAGCGCGCAGGGCCTGGTGTGGGCTCCCTCGGGTAAGGAGATATGGTACACGGCGGCCCAAGGTGGCGGCTCGGGCCGCAGCCTCCGGGCCGTCGATCTTCAAGGACGTGTACGCGAACTGTATCAAGTTCCAGGCACACTCAAAATTCAGGATGTTGCTGGGAATGGCCGTGTCCTGCTGGTCCACGAGTTGATCCACGCCGGCATCCTCGCCCACGTGCCCGGGGCAGAGGGCGAGCGTGAATTGGGTTGGTTCGATTGGTCGATTGATCGCGGCCTATCCGCCGACGGCAAGCTGATGGTCTTGGAAGAATCTGGTGACGCGCCCGGCGGTGACACCTGGGTCTACCTGCGCCGGACTGACGGCTCTCCACCCGTGAAACTTGGTTCCGGCGCCTACGGCGATCTCTCGCCGGATGGCCAATGGGTAGCGGCTGCAGCACCGGATTTTTCCGGACAGATTAATCTGTTCCCCACCGGACCAGGCCAGGCACGCGCGCTGCACTTTCCCGCTCTGCGCGTATATGCCACCGCCTGGCTGCCCGACGGCAAGCGCCTGCTCGTCAACGCCAGCGAATCCGGCAAACAGGCTCAACTTTATCTGGTTGACGTCGGCAGCGGCGCGCTGCGTGGTCTCAATCGCGAAGGCTCGGGAAACGTGGCTCGCGGTGTGGTTTCGCCGGATGGGGCTCTGATTGCGGGCCGCGGCACGGACGGTGCTCCTCTCGTACTTTCTCTCGCCGGAGGCACGCCTCGCCGGCTTACTGGTTTACAGGATGGAGAAAGAATCCTCGGCTGGACGACGGACGGGAAATCGATTTATGCCGCCGGCATTGGCGAGACGGAAAACAGCGTCTTTGTCATCGATGTTGCCAGCGGTCGGCGCCAATTGTTCCGTACGTTTTCTCCGCTCGACAAAGCTGGATTGACCTACCTGGGCCCACCAACCATTACTGCTGACGGTCGCTACTATGCGTACAGCTACAACCGCCAAATCTCCGAAATGTTCGTTGTTGAAGGCATCCAATAGCCGTTCGAGCACATGCGTCTTTCTTTGAACATGATGAGGTGCGGCACTTGCCAAGCGGACGTGGGTTCGGCAACTCTTCGGTAAGCCTCAACGGGGTTTGCGATTGTCCGGGAGCGATGGCTGTCACTGCTCATTAGCCGGACTTTGGATCCGCTTTGGCTGACTCAAAGCGACAGTCTGTACCCATCTACCTCCATGGCATTTCGGCTAGAGGAGCCCAGAGCGCCCCGCCCACCCGGCAATGTAACTCTGTAGGAAAGAGGTAAAGTCTTCGGCAACTGCTGGAAGTTTCCGGCCTCCGCGCAGGATTTGCGAGAAGTCGAGGGGCACGACAGGATTGACCAATCGGCTGATCACCAGTTTTCGGCTGCGGCAAGCGGGGAGTCCATACGAAGGAATGATGGCGACCCCCTGCCCGGCCTCGGCCAGAGCGATTTGGGTACTCAGATACGTCACTACCAGATCGGGCTTACGTGCGACTGCAGCCTTTTCGAGGTGTCTGTCCACAACCTGCTGCAGTGGAATGGATGGCGGCAAGGAGATTAACTTTTCACCTTTAAGTGCAGACCAGGAGGTCGTAACCCGAGCGGATTGGTGATGGTCGCCTGAGCGTATGACCATCAGGGAAAAGCGATAAAGAGGTATTCGCCTGAGACCAGGTAAGTGCTTGAAGAAAAGACCCATGCCTATATCGAGGGCGCCCGATTGGACTTTCTGCATGATGGTAGGAATATCTGTATCAAGTAATTGAAAACGGACATCCTGCCGGTGCGATCGAAATTCCTTGATCGCCGGCACCAAAACACTGGCCATCAGCAAGGGCGGCGCCCCAAGTGACAACTTAACATCCATTTCGGCTGTCGATCGGCGAATGCGCGACATCGCGCCATCCAGCTCCTGCAGATTGCGCTGAACGACGGCGAGCAAGTCAGTTCCGACGGCTGTCAGCTCAACATGGCGTGTGGTGCGGTCGAACAGTCGAGCTCCCAGCTGATTTTCCAACTCGCGTATCAGAACGCTCAGGCCCGACGGGGTGATGAAGAGTGCTACCGCTGCGCGCGAGAAACTGTGATGTTGCGCAGCAAGCAGGAAGGCTCGGAGCTGCCGCGAGGTGAAATCGATCATCGAGTATTACTCATCAATCTTCAATATTTTCGAACTTGTATTGTAGATCGTTATGGGCTCTAATGTCGGCGTTTCGACGCTCTTAACAACTGCATCTTGCAACCCACAAGGAGGGCAAAATGAAGCACAGATTCTTTGCTTTGGCAGGAACAGCAATCGTGCTCGCAAGTGCGGTCGGCTTAGAAGGCCAGATGGCTCCAGCCCATCCCAGCGTGGAAATGAACGGAGTCAAGGCAGCAATGAAGCTGCAGACTCCAGTAGAGGGGTTCATGACGGTCTTCAATGGGAAAGTCGATCTGCGAGCCACCGAGGTTGTGTTCGAACCCGATGGTGCGGTGAAAGACCATTATCATTTTGGGCCGGGAATCCGACGCGTACTTGAAGGAGAACTGACTCTGATCTACGCAGATACGAAAAAAGAACAAGTTGTACACACGGGGGAGTACTTCTATGAACCGGGCGATGCCAATATCTGGGCGCTAAACCGCGGTAAGGAACCCGCTAAGCTCCTTATTGTGGAGTTGGTTCCCGCGGGTTTGAAAGGCTCGGCCATGGCTCCACTTGAACGACGCGCCGAACTCGCCGAAGCGGGTGCCCGACTGAAGGAAACCGTTTGCTCAAGTAAACGCAAGTAAGAAATAGTCTCGGGCGGGACCGGGTCGGGTGGCCTCATCGTGGGTGCCCGACTGCGGCTGGTGACCGCGCCGAAGTGGGTTGTACGTCGCGACTTTGTCTACTACGATCTGGGCAAGTTCCTGGGCGATGCGAGGCGCTCGGGTCCTCGCCACCCCGCGCGAAAACGCGGGAGCGACACGCTTCTCGTTGTATGTGAAAGCGCGCTGCCTGCCAATTGGATCAAGTGGGGACCTCGACCATCGTTGGGTGGTTCGGGCCACATCAGCCGCGCGATGCATTGCATGATCGGATTACGCTGCTGGAGGTCGGCATGAGCTAAGCCGCTTGGAACCTGACGCACCAACCCTCGGGAACGAGGAATGTGGCCAGCCCGGACCAGCTGGGT
>DATEPX010000093.1:0-7748 GCA_035272945.1 Terriglobales bacterium | reverse complement strand
GAAAGTTTCCCGCCGTCCACCGACCATCACTGATAATTTGCCTTGCTGTAATGTAATCACGCTGCCGGAGACCGGCGAATCAATCATGTCCGCGCCGCGTTCACGAATCCGTTCCGCCAGCGATCGGCTGTTCGCAGGACTGACGGTGCTCATATCAACAAAGATTTTCCCTTTGCTGATCCCCGCCAGCACACCGCAGGGACCATCCGCAATCGATTGCAGGGCGGCAGCGTTCGTGACCATGGCGAAAATAACATCCACGGTGGAAGCGACCTCGCGCGGCGAGTCCGCCCACCTCATGCCCTTTTCAGTCAGCCACTGCGCTTTTCCGCGAGTGCGGTTGTAGCCGGTAACCGCGTGACCCTTGCTGAGCAGCCGGTTCACCATCTGGCTGCCCATCACGCCGAGGCCGATAAATCCCAGATTCGCCATGCCCTTAAGCTTTCTCCTCAGGAGACCGACCCAGTAAGCTCGCGTTTCTCCAAATACGCCTGAGAATCCTCCCGGACCTGCCGCAAGTGGGCACGCATGGCTTCGCGTGCCTTTTCCGGATCACGTCTCTCGACGGTCTCCAGAATGCGCTTATGATGGACCTGCCCGCGCTGCGGCCCTCCTTCCACTTGGAAGATGCGCATGCGCTGTTCGCGCAGCAGCACCACAATTGAGTCAATCAATGACAAAATAATTGGATTGGCAACGGCTTCTGCCAGCGTGAGATGGAAATCGAGATCCGCTTCGATATATTCATCCGGGTCTTGCAGGGATCGCTCCATCGTTGCTATCGAATCGCGCATGGCAGCCAAGTGCGCTTCCTCTATTTTCGTCGCGGCGCGAAAGGCAATCTCCGGCTCCAGAATTTCGCGTACCTCAGCTAAATGGATGGAGCCTTCAGCCTGGCCGATCTTGAGCATCAGATCGAGAGATTGGCGAATGGCCTGCGACCTTCCATCAGTGATGAAGGTTCCGCGTCCGGAATACGCTTCCGCCAGTCCCTTCTCGCGCAGCGCCTTGATAGCCTCCCGCACTGCTGTTCGGCTGACACCGAATTGCTGCGCCAGCTCTCTTTCGGCAGGCAACTGATCTCCTGGCTTCAACACACCTTTGAGGATCGAGCCCTCGATCTGTTGCACAATCTGCTCGTAGAGTCGCGATGATCGAACCACTTTGTACACCGCTCAGCCTCTTTCACCGTGCGATATCGAGTAGCGCACGTCTTAAGCCGCCTGAACCCACACTGTCTTGATATTGGTAAATTCCCGGATTCCATACGGTCCGAGCTCGCGTCCGTGGCCAGACTTCTTCACTCCGCCGAACGGAAGCCTCGGGTCGGACGCCACCATGCGGTTAATGAATACCATTCCCGCTTCAAGGTCGTGGATGAACCGCTCGCGCTCAGCCGGGTCATTGGTCCATGCGCTCGCTCCCAGCCCAAATTTGCTGTCGTTTGCGATGCGAATCGCATCTTCCAGATTTTTTGCCGGGAACAGGCAAGCCACAGGTCCGAACAGTTCTTCCCGATATGCGGGCGAATTCAAGGGAATGTCTGTGAGAACAGTGGGGGAGTAATAGTTACCCGGACGGTTATCCAGCGGCTTACCGCCAGTCAGTACCCGCGCTCCTGCGGCCACAGTCTTTTTGACATCGGCATCGAGTGAGGTCACACCATCCGCAGTGGCCAGTGGTCCGAGTTCTGTGCTCTCGTCCAAAGGATCCCCAATTTTTAATGCTTCCATTTGGCTCACGAATTTTCCCTGGAACTCTTCCATGATCGGCTCAGCCACAATAAAGCGCTTCGCCGCGATACAGGACTGTCCGTTGTTCACAATTCGCGCCTTCACGGCAGTAGTAACGGCTTGCTCCAGATTTGCGCTCGGCATCACGATAAAAGGATCGCTGCCCCCGAGTTCCAGCACCACTTTCTTGATTCGCCTTGCCGCTCCCGTTCCCACCTGTACCCCGGCTTCCTCGCTGCCGGTAAGGGTTGCAGCTCTAATTCGTGAATCATCCAGGACGCGGTCCACGTGCTTGGAGCCGATCAGAAGGGTTTGGAAGGCGCCTTCGGGAAATCCCGCACGCGAAAGAATTTCCTCGATCTTGAGCGCGCATTGGGGAACATTCGATGCATGTTTGAGCAGCCCGACATTGCCCGCCATCAGCGCGGGCGCGACAAAACGGAAGACCTGCCAGAAGGGAAAATTCCAAGGCATGACCGCGAGAATCGGACCAAGCGGCTGATAATGGATGTAGCTCTTCGTGGCCGCAGTCTCAACTGCTTCATCGGCCAGAAAGCGCTCTGCGTTCTCTGCATAGTAGCGGCAGGCCCATGCGCATTTAACCGCCTCCTCAATTGCAGAACGCAGCGGCTTCCCCATTTCCATCGTCATCAACCGCCCAAGCTCTTCTTTCTCGCTCTCCAGAATTTCAGCCGCGTTCATCATCCAGCGTCCACGCTGGGTGAAGGGGAGCCTTTGAAAACTTGGGAAAACCCCAGCGGCACGGCCAATCTTCGCATCCACTTGGGAATCCGATAGAGCCTCGAAGGTCTTCAAGACTTTTCCATTTGCCGGATTCACGCTAGCAATCGCCATAAGATGTATTCCTAAACTTAAGACCGTTCTGCATACAGAAGCCGGGATAACGGTATGACAGCTATACCACACACAGAACCTCTATTGTCAATGGATAAAATGTCTTGACAGTGATAATTACCAGGTGGTAGAGCTGTCGGACCAGTGCTCCTCTGGAGGCAAATCCCATGTCTAGTCTGCGCAGAATGGCGCGCGTTCTCGCCGCTATCTCTATCCTGTTCCTGCTTTTCCGCGGCGCCCCCGCTCAAACCACAGCAGGCCGCATTCTGGGGAGCATTAGCGATCAGACAGGAGCGGCTGTGGTCGGCGCCCAAGTCACGATTACGGATGTCCAGCATGGAACTAGCCGCAGCCTGGTAACGACTCAGACCGGAGATTATGTTGCTCCGGACTTGCCCGCAGGTTCTTATAAAGTTCGCGCCGAAGCCAAAGGGTTCAAAACGATTGAGCGTGTGAACATCGAATTAGAAGTCGGCAAGGACGCACGAATTGACCTTGTGCTCTCGCCTGGCCTGGTTTCTGAGACCTTGGTGATCGAAGAAGACGCTCCACTGGTTGACGCTACTTCGGCCACTTTGGGCGGAACGCTCAGCAACAAAGAAATCAACGACCTGCCCTTGAACGGACGCAACTATGAAAACCTGCTCCAACTGCGTCCTGGGGTGATGCGCTATCCCGGCGGCGGTTTTTCGACCACGAGCGCCAACGGACTTCGCGCTGAAGACAATGCATATCTGGTAGAGGGTCTATTCAATAGTGAACCGTACTCTGGTCAGGCCATCATCAATGGAGCAGGTATCGCTGGAGATTCCGCTACCATCCTGCCGATTGACTCGATTCAGGAGTTCAACCTGCAGCAGAATCCCCCGGCAGAATACGGGTGGAAGCCAGGAGCAGTGGTCAATGTTGGGCTGAAGTCCGGCACCAACAAGCTGCATGGCACCGCGTTCGCTTTTGGCCGTGACGGAGCGATGGATGCTCGCAATTTCTTCAATACCGCACCGAATCCGAAACTGCCACGCACGTTAGAGCAGTTCGGCGGAAGTTTGGGCGGCCCAATTATTAAGGACAAGGCCTTTTTCTTCGGCGCCTACGAAGGACAACTCTACGACGTAGGCAATTCGTTCGGCGGCGTGACCAGCCCGTCGATGGTGTCGCTGCCGACTCCGAGCACGCCGAACTGTCTCTTTGGCACTCAAACCGGAGATTGCGCGAACAGTATCCCGGATGTGATTGCGGATTTGCAGGCTGGCGGAATCACGGTCAGTCCTGCCAGCTTACAAGTTGCAGGCTGTGCGTTTTCCGGCGCAGCGGTAACGTGCAATGGCAAAGGTTTTCCCACAAATAACAGTCAAAGTATCAGCATCACGAATGGATTTAATAACGACGTGCGTGTTCAGAACTTTGTCGGGAAAGTTGATTACAGGTTCAATGACCGCCACAGTATCAGCGGCATGTATTTTTTTGGAAATAATCGAGGCACCGTCGAAGACTTCCCAGAGCTGCAGTCTTTCTGGCGATCCCGGATTCATACGCGTGCGCAGGTAGCAGGAGGCAGTTGGGTTTGGGTCCCGAGCGCTCGTTGGGTAAACGAAGCGCGATTTGGCTACAACCGGCTTTATCAACCGACGCTGCCGGGCGATCTCAATACACCTGCTTCAGCCTACGGTCTGGACACCGGCGTGAGTGGTCCGTTTACGGGAGGACTGCCGCGGATTGGCTTCGGAGGTTACTTCTTCCCGGGCCTCGGCGGTTTCAAGTGGCCGAAATTCCAGGGACCAGATACGATCACGCAGTTCCTGGACCACATCTCCTACACTGCGGGCAAGCACGCCCTGAAGTTCGGTGGGGAGATCCACCGCGACGGCGTCAGGAATGCTGCTTACGGGAATTCGAGGGGCAGCATTACGTTTCTTGGCGGTATCTTGAATCCCGCTTCAACCCAGTTGGAGGATTTTTTTGCAGGTTTCCCGTTTAAGGCCTCCGTGGAAGTAGGTGATCCGACTCTCCACTTGCACAACTGGGCTTACGCCGCATTTCTGCAGGACGACTGGCGGATTGCGCGCAACCTGACGCTGAACCTCGGCCTTCGTTACGAGTACAGCTCGGTTGTGCAGGAAGATCACAATTTACTTGGCAATTTCGATCCAAACGTGGGCCTGATACAGGTCGGAAAACAGATCAGCCACCTGTATAACCCGGACCACAAGAACTTCGGCCCTCGTATGGGTTTCGCGTGGGACATCGGCGGAAATGGGAGGACGGTGCTGCGCGGTGGGGGCGGACTCACCTACGAAACCGTGAACTGGCAGTCGTTCATCGCTTTCAACAACGCATTCGGCCCTGGCAGCGTTCCGACGGGAGCTCCCATTGACGCATCGAACAACACGTCCGGCGGCACGATCACAACCGGAAATACGACGCTGAAATACTTCCTTAGCCCCACTCCGGTTTCATGGGACCCTTCGGCAGGCCCGCTCTACGGCGCTCCGACAATCAATTGTTTCAATAGTCCATGCCCAATCATGACTGTAGCTCGCAATCTCACAACTCCGTATGTCTGGACTTGGACTTTGAACCTGCAGCACGCCCTCACGTCAAATATGTCTGTGGAAGTTGCGTATGTAGGCAATCACGGCACAAGCTTGACCGGGATTCGCGATATCAATCAGCCGCCGGTCGGATCGGGCTGGCCTGCAGCGAATATTGCCGCCTGCAATCTGCCGGCTAACCTCGTCAATGGACAGTACGATACCGCAAATAACCCGGCCTGCCAGGTCGCGCCTGAAGTCGGGCCCTTTGCCGCTAAGTTCCCCTACTTAGCTAACATCTTCCAGATGGCGAACGTTTACCGGTCCAATTACAACGGGCTACAGGTCACACTGAACTCGCGCAACTTTCATGGTCTGAGCATGGTTGCCGGGTACACGTATTCACACTCGCTGGATGATGTGGGCGCGAACTGGGACTTCGGTTATGGCTCTGGACTGCCACAGGACTCCTACCACCTCGGCCGTGAGTACGCCAACAGCGACTTCGATATTCGTCATCGATTCACACTGTCACTTACTTACGCTGTGCCCGGACGTAAGGGTCACGCCCAAGCGCTGGAAGGCTGGGAGATCAACACGATTGCGACCCTGGAAAGTCCACAATATTGGGGGCCGATTGACCTAGGCACCGATGCCGCAGGTACGGGGCCGCTTCCAGTAAGTCCGCCTGCTAACAGCCCGATTCGTTGGAGCTTCCGCGGCAAGCCCTCGGATTTCAAACCTACTACGACGGGGATTCCGTTCTTTCCAGGAAACAATAGCCCTTCTGCGCCAACTGATAATGCCGCGTGCAACGCGCAAGCTCTCGCGGTCGACGGAGGCAGCCCTGGTGCATCTACCGAGTCCCTAGCATTCTTTGGCTGCTACGCCCAAGGCAACTCCATCATGATTCCGCCGCCGCTGGGGCAGTTCGGAAATATGGGCCGGAATATATTTCCAGATAGGGGTTTCAGAAATCTCGATTTCTCTATCGCGAAGAACTGGCATTTTGGCGAACGCTTGCGAGCACAATTCCGCGCCGAGTTCTTCAACATCTTCAACCATCCAAACTTCGCGAACCCATACGGAGGCCAGAATGGGTTCGGTTTGAACGATCCTTCAGTGCAGCCGTTCGGATGCGGATGCGCCACGCCAGATGTGGCAGCTGCCAATCCCGTGATCGGTTCCGGCGGCAGCCGCGCCGTGCAACTAGGATTGAAGTTTATATTCTAGCCTCAACTTGCATGGTCATCTTGGTGGCAGGACTGAACGGGTCTCTATCGGCCCTTCACTTTTTGTGAGATAGCCACCTCGCAAGCAAACCAGATAACCGCAGAGTTACATTGGACCACAGAGGAGACGAACCATGCAGCAGAGAGCGCCTAGGGTCACGAGCGCAGTCATCGCGTATCTTTTGATTTTTCTCAGCACAGTCGCCTTCTCTCAAGGTGCTTCCGAGCGCACACTCGACGAAATAAAGACCGAGGCGGTGGCACGCGCGGAGCAGGGGCGATATCCGCTGATCGGTCTTGATCCTGCTGATGTGCGAGAAGCTTTTGCCTCGATTAAAACGCGCGACCCAGATGAATGGGCTGCTTCGTTCATGAAAGTAGCCGATCGCTACATGAACGAAGGCAAGTCGATCGAAGCAACCAACCGCGCCAAAGCAAACGCCGATTACATTCGCGCCTGGCGGCTCTATTCTTTCGGGCGCTGGCCCGTTCCGTCATCTCCCGGCAAGCAGCGCTCTTATGCCAAGGCCATCGAAGCATTCCTGGCGCACGCCGGCTTTTTCGATCCGCCGCTCGAAGTGGTGCGCATTCCGTTTGAAGGCTCACAGATCATTGGCTACATGCGGCTGCCAAAAAATGCCAAGACCCCGGTGCCTCTGGTTATCGCAGTCAACGGTTTGGATAGCCGGAAAGAAGACTTGTCCGAAAGCTTCGCTGCAATCCTGCCGAATGGCATCGGTTTCCTGGCCGTGGATGGGCCAGGCACTGGTCAGGCACCCATCAAGGCCAGCGAGAGTGCGGATCGCATGCTGTCTCGTGTGATTGATTACGTTCAGTCGCGTCCGGAAATCGATAAGAGCCGGATTGCCATTCACGGAGTCAGTTGGGGAGCTTATTGGGCGACAAAAATGTCTATTGTGGAACGATCCCGCTTGAAAGCTGCTAGCGCGCAGTCGCCTCCCATACACGATTTTTTTCAAAAGGATTTCCTGATGAATTCGCTGCTCGGCAACCGGGAATATTTGTTCGACCAAGTCCCGGCTCTGATCGCAATTTTCGATGGAGTCAACAATGTTGACCAGTTGGCAGCAGCGTTGGCCAAGATGTCCCTTGTAACCCAGCATATTCTCGGCAGACCAACCACTCCCATGCTTGTGCTTGCAGGGGTCTTGGATACGCAGGTCCCAATCTCAGACATTTACTTGTTGTTGAATAAAGGCGATGTGCCGAAAGATGCGTGGATTAACCCGCAGGGAGGCCATTTGGGGCGGCAAGTAAAAGTATGGCCTGATCCTGTGATCTTCGGCCAGGTCATTATTCCCTGGCTGGTTAGGGCGTTGAGTGTGACGAGGCCGGAGTCGCCACAATGACAGCGTTCCCTGCCGGAGAGGAACAGC